>NZ_JAPDBE010000035.1:0-51445 GCF_027705025.1 Aeromonas sp. D3
TGATGGATCCAACCCCTCCGCTGCTATAGTGCAGTCGGCTTCTGACGTTCAGTGCAGCCGTCTTCTGAAAACGACAATGGAGGTGGTAGCCGAGGGTGTGGAAACACCCGACTGCCTTGCGTGGTTGCGGCAGGCGGGTTGCGACACGGTGCAGGGTTTCCTGTTCGCCAGGCCGATGCCGGCGGCGGCCTTCGTCGGCTTCGTCAACCAATGGAGGAACACCACCATGAACGCCAATGAACCGAGCACCAGTTGCTGCGTGTGCTGCAAGGAAATCCCGCTCGATGCCGCCTTCACGCCGGAAGGGGCCGAGTACGTGGAGCATTTCTGCGGGCTGGAGTGCTATCAGCGCTTCCAGGCGCGGGCCAGCACTGCGACCGAAACCAGCGTCAAACCGGACGCTTGTGATTCGCCGCCGTCAGGTTGAGGCATACCCTAACCTGATGTCAGATGCCATGTGTAAATTGCGTCAGGATAGGATTGAATTTTGAATTTATTGACATATCTCGTTGAAGGTCATAGAGTCTTCCCTGACATTTTGCAGGGAATTCCATGACTGGACAGCGCATTGGGTATATCAGGGTCAGCACCTTCGACCAGAACCCGGAACGGCAACTGGAAGGCGTCAAGGTTGATCGCGCTTTTAGCGACAAGGCATCCGGCAAGGATGTCAAGCGTCCGCAACTGGAAGCGCTGATAAGCTTCGCCCGCACCGGCGACACCGTGGTGGTGCATAGCATGGATCGCCTGGCGCGCAATCTCGATGATTTGCGCCGGATCGTGCAAACGCTGACACAACGCGGCGTGCATATCGAATTCGTCAAGGAACACCTCAGTTTTACTGGCGAAGACTCTCCGATGGCGAACCTGATGCTCTCGGTGATGGGCGCGTTCGCCGAGTTCGAGCGCGCCCTGATCCGCGAGCGTCAGCGCGAGGGTATTGCGCTCGCCAAGCAACGCGGGGCTTACCGTGGCAGGAAGAAATCCCTGTCGTCTGAGCGTATTGCCGAACTGCGCCAACGTGTCGAGGCTGGCGAGCAAAAGACCAAGCTTGCTCGTGAATTCGGAATCAGTCGCGAAACCCTGTATCAATACTTGAGAACGGATCAGTAAATATGCCACGTCGTTCTATCCTGTCCGCCGCCGAGCGGGAAAGCCTGCTGGCGTTGCCGGACTCCAAGGACGACCTGATCCGACATTACACATTCAACGATACCGACCTCTCGATCATCCGACAGCGGCGCGGGCCAGCCAATCGGCTGGGCTTCGCGGTGCAGCTCTGTTACCTGCGCTTTCCCGGCGTCATCCTGGGCGTCGATGAACTACCGTTCCCGCCCTTGTTGAAGCTGGTCGCCGACCAGCTCAAGGTCGGCGTCGAAAGCTGGAACGAGTACGGCCAGCGGGAGCAGACCCGGCGCGAGCACCTGAGCGAGCTGCAAACCGTGTTCGGTTTCCGGCCCTTCACCATGAGCCATTACCGGCAGGCCGTCCAGATGCTGACCGAGCTGGCGATGCAAACCGACAAAGGCATCGTGCTGGCCAGCGCCTTGATCGGGCACCTGCGGCGGCAGTCGGTCATTCTGCCCGCCCTCAACGCCGTCGAGCGGGCGAGTGCAGAGGCGATCACCCGTGCTAACCGGCGCATCTACGACGCCTTGGCCGAACCACTGGCGGACGCGCATCGCCGCCGCCTCGACGATCTGCTCAAGCGCCGGGACAACGGCAAGACGACCTGGTTGGCTTGGTTGCGCCAGTCTCCGGCCAAGCCAAATTCGCGGCATATGCTGGAACACATCGAACGCCTCAAGGCATGGCAGGCACTCGATCTGCCTACCGGCATCGAGCGGCTGGTTCACCAGAACCGCCTGCTCAAGATTGCCCGCGAGGGCGGCCAGATGACACCCGCCGACCTGGCCAAATTCGAGCCGCAACGGCGCTACGCCACTCTCGTGGCGCTGGCCACCGAGGGCATGGCCACCGTCACCGACGAAATCATCGACCTGCACGACCGCATCCTGGGTAAGCTGTTTAACGCTGCCAAGAATAAGCATCAGCAGCAGTTCCAGGCGTCAGGCAAGGCCATCAACGCCAAGGTACGTCTGTACGGGCGCATCGGTCAGGCGCTGATCGACGCCAAGCAATCAGGCCGCGATGCGTTTGCCGCCATCGAGGCCGTCATGTCCTGGGATTCCTTTGCCGAGAGCGTCACCGAGGCGCAGAAGCTCGCGCAACCCGATGACTTCGATTTCCTGCATCGCATCGGCGAGAGCTACGCCACCCTGCGCCGCTATGCACCGGAATTCCTTGCCGTGCTCAAGCTGCGGGCCGCGCCCGCCGCCAAAAACGTGCTTGATGCCATTGAGGTGCTGCGCGGCATGAACACCGACAACGCCCGCAAGCTGCCAGCCGATGCACCGACCGGCTTCATCAAGCCGCGCTGGCAGAAACTGGTGATGACCGACGCCGGCATCGACCGGCGCTACTACGAACTGTGCGCGCTGTCCGAGTTGAAGAACTCCCTGCGCTCGGGCGACATCTGGGTGCAGGGTTCACGCCAGTTCAAGGACTTCGAGGACTACCTGGTACCGCCCGAGAAGTTCACCAGCCTCAAGCAGTCCAGCGAATTGCCGCTGGCCGTGGCCACCGACTGCGAACAATATCTGCATGAGCGGCTGACGCTGCTGGAAGCACAACTTGCCACCGTCAACCGCATGGCGGCAGCCAACGACCTGCCGGATGCCATCATCACCGAGTCGGGCTTGAAGATCACGCCGCTGGATGCGGCGGTGCCCGACACCGCGCAGGCGCTGATAGACCAGACAGCCATGGTCCTGCCGCACGTCAAGATCACCGAACTGCTGCTCGAAGTCGATGAGTGGACGGGCTTCACCCGGCACTTCACGCACTTGAAATCGGGCGATCTGGCCAAGGACAAGAACCTGTTGTTGACCACGATCCTGGCCGACGCGATCAACCTGGGCCTGACCAAGATGGCCGAGTCCTGCCCCGGCACGACCTACGCGAAGCTCGCTTGGCTGCAAGCCTGGCATACCCGCGACGAAACGTACTCGACAGCGTTGGCTGAACTGGTCAACGCTCAGTTTCGGCATCCCTTTGCCGGGCACTGGGGCGATGGCACCACATCATCATCGGACGGACAGAATTTCCGAACCGCTAGCAAGGCAAAGAGCACGGGGCACATCAACCCAAAATATGGCAGCAGCCCAGGACGGACTTTCTACACCCACATCTCCGACCAATACGCGCCATTCCACACCAAGGTGGTCAATGTCGGCCTGCGCGACTCAACCTACGTGCTCGACGGCCTGCTGTACCACGAATCCGACCTGCGGATCGAGGAGCACTACACCGACACGGCGGGCTTCACCGATCACGTCTTCGCCCTGATGCACCTCTTGGGCTTCCGCTTCGCGCCGCGCATCCGCGACCTGGGCGACACCAAGCTCTACATCCCGAAGGGCGATGCCGCCTATGACGCGCTCAAGCCGATGATCGGCGGCACGCTCAACATCAAGCACGTCCGCGCCCATTGGGACGAAATCCTGCGGCTGGCCACCTCGATCAAGCAGGGCACGGTGACGGCCTCGCTGATGCTCAGGAAACTCGGCAGCTACCCGCGCCAGAACGGCTTGGCCGTCGCGCTGCGCGAGTTGGGCCGCATCGAGCGCACGCTGTTCATCCTCGACTGGCTGCAAAGCGTCGAGCTACGCCGCCGCGTGCATGCCGGGCTGAACAAGGGCGAGGCGCGCAATGCGCTGGCCCGTGCCGTGTTCTTCAACCGCCTTGGTGAAATCCGTGACCGCAGTTTCGAGCAGCAGCGCTACCGGGCCAGCGGCCTCAACCTGGTGACGGCGGCCATCGTGCTGTGGAACACGGTCTACCTGGAGCGTGCGGCGCATGCGTTGCGCGGCAATGGTCATGCCGTCGATGACTCGCTATTGCAGTACCTGTCGCCACTCGGCTGGGAGCACATCAACCTGACCGGTGATTACCTATGGCGCAGCAGCGCCAAGATCGGCGCGGGGAAGTTCAGGCCGCTACGGCCTCTGCAACCGGCTTAGCGTGCTTTATTTTCCGTTTTCTGAGACGACCCCTCCTTGATCATTGCGCTTTTGAACAATCGCGCCATTGAGGTACGCGATCCACATCCGAGCATATCTAATACGACTGTTCCTAACCCGGACGAAACAATGGCCGCCCAGCACAAAGCAGAGGAAATAAAAGCGGCCTGGGAGTCGTGGGTGCTGGATGATGCCGAACGACGCAACGAAATTGAGCTTGCTTATAACGCACATTTCAACGGCTTTGTTGCCCCCAAATATAATGGTTCACACCTTCCTTTAGCTGGAAGTGCAGTTGACCTATATCACACACAGAGAAATGCCATTGCTCGGATCATTCACGAGTCGTGCACTTTGATAGATCACGCTGTCGGCGCCGGGAAAACGTTCACAATGATCGGAGCAGCAAGCGAACTAAGACGCATTAACAAATGTGAGCGTGTAGTGCTGGTCGCTCCCAATCACCTCGTCGCTCAGCATGCCACCGCCGCACAATTCATTTTCCCTGGCATGAACATCTTTGTGCTCGATAAAACAATGATGACCCCGGCCACACGCCGAACAGCCTTAGCCCGCCTTGCAATGACAGACTTCGATCTATGCATCATCCCGTTGAGTGTGTTCGGGCTAATCCCAGCCCCTCACGATCTCTTGGTCGAAATGTTGGAAGCAGAGATTGATGATCTTCACCGGTGTTTGTCGGAGCTGAAAAATGAGCGGATATCTGTACGCCGGATGCAGACGCGGATCCAGCGCAAAGAAGCTGACCTTGCTGAGCTCGTGAAAAAACGCACTGATGAAATGCTCGATTTTGCTGACCTGAGGATCACAACTCTAATCATTGATGAGAGCCAATTCGGTAAGAACCTAAGCTATTCTTCATCCCTGCAAAGCGTTGCTGGCATGGGCCAGGCATCAGGCAGTAAGCGAGCCTTTGATCTATTTATCAAAAGCCGTGCCGTTCTGCGTGCCGGTGGGCGATATGTTGAGGCTACCGGAACACCAATCCTCAACTCCGTTGTGGAAGCGCATCGCCATCTGCGAGTGATGGCAGAAGATTTTACTCAGTCAGCGAAGCTGACCCACTTTGACGCATTCAGTGCAGTCTTCGCCCAGCCAGTGACAGACTATGAATTGGCGGCGTCCGGGCGCGGCTACAAGATGAGAACTCGAATTAGTACATTCACAAATTTGACAGAGCTTCAAGCTATCTACTCAGGCTTCGCTGATGTAGTTACTTCTGAGCAGTTGCCTAATGTCTTGCCAAAACTAGCTGATGGCCGAAGTGCTATCCCTCCCCTCACAGGGGGCAAGATCATCGAGTTGGTGATTGAACCCAATGAGCACCAGGAAAACGGCTTCGCCGAAATCGTCAGTGCATATTCTCGAGTCGATAACCGGGAGAACAACCCCCTTAAATTGCTCAACCGGGGGCGAATGCTCTCACTAGATGCTCGGCTTGTGTACCCAGACGCACCGGACTACCAGGACAGCAAAATTAATACCGTAGTGCGCTACCTGCTCGAAAAATATCAAACGACAACTAGCGTTCGCGGCACTCAGATGGTCTTCATGGATCGCAGCATTCCCGCTCGCCATCGTGCCGGAGCTTCGAAAGAGTGGGCGGCAATATTCAACCTTGCTAGGCAGGGTGATGAAGAAGCGTTAGAGCGTATCGAAGGCCTGGACGAGCTCGAACTTACCGCCATGGTCTGCAGTTCATTCAGCCTTTACGATGAGCTGGTAGAAAAATTGGTTGAGGGTGGCATCCCCCGCAATGAGATCGCAGTTATCCACGATTACCGGACGGACACGAGAAAGGAAGCGTTGCGTGACATGATGAATGAGGGGCAGATCCGAATTTTGCTTGGCTCTACCGAATTGGCAGGCTCTGGGCTCAATATCAACCGGCGTTTGGTTTCGTTGGTTCACTTCGATCTCCCTTATCGGCCGGGTGATTTGGCTCAACGAGCTGGCCGCATTGAGCGCCAAGGCAACCTGTTATGGGCGAATGATCCCGAGTTCACCATTGATATTGTCGTGCCAATCACCCGTCGCTGTCTTGATGCTTGGCAACTGGGTTTGCTCAACACCAAGCAGCGTTTTATCAGCCGGTTCCGTCAACTCGATAGCTCAGTCCGGCACTACACAGAGCAAAATGAATCGATTGATTATGCCGAGTTAAGCGCCATCGTAGCCGATGACCCGCGAATCCTGGCTCATGTCAAAGGCAAGGCAAAACTGCGAAAGCTTGAGGCAGCCCGGAATAACTGGTTCCGGAATCGCGTCAGATTGGACGACCAGGCACAATCCCTTGAGCAAAGAAGCGCAACCTTGGCGACCAAAATGCAGATGATTCGAGCCGACGCAGCGAACATTGCGGCCACAGCGGCTGAGTTGTTGATCACTGTGGATGGTGTGACATATGAAAAAATGGGGGTGGATTCGACGGCCACAGATCGTCTGAACATAACCGCCGCCGCCCCGGCTGTCGGTTCAAAATATAGCAGACTGAACTACCGTGCAGATATTGGCAGTCAACACGACATGGCTACTTACCGGGGCGCTACTCTGGTCTATGAAAAACCGTATTTCGCTAAGCTGTGCTTCGCCACCGAGTTCACAGTTCGCGGCCCCTCTGGTCATCACTATGAGCTGAGAAATGTAGAGCGCAATAGCATTAACGCTGTGATGGCCGCCTTTGTCGCGCTTGTCGATAACTTGCCGCGCTTACCAAACATAGCCACGGCACAAATGGCTACTTGGGCAAAGAACTCTACCGACTATCGCACTGAGGCTGCGAAGCCATTCAGCGCCCAAGCAGAGCTTGATGAACTGATCCCATTTTTGCGGCAACTTGAAAAGGAGTTAGCAGATTCAGCCACTCATTCAGCACATCAAGTGGCTGCTTGAGGAATGATGTGTCCCCTGCTGACACAGGGGTTGTTCGTTGACGAAAGATATTCGTCTGTTATTTGACAGCCCTAACTTCTGGATATTTGTTTGCTTTCCCCTCCCTTGCATTGACCGATGCCGTGGGATCATAACCCCATCGAAACCAGAATGGGGTTATGAACATGAACGCATTGGAACAAGGCGCCTCCAACCGCACGGATGATTCTTTGGTGATGCTCACTGCTGGTCAGGTAGTCGCAGCCCCGTGGGGCAACGTACGTCGCGGCAGCCGCAACAGTACCAAGTGGTCGGATTTTCTTGCTGATGTGAGGCTGCGGGGGATCATCCAACCGGTGACGGTTCGCCCCCATTCAGAAGTGGCAGGTGTTTTCGAGCTGTTAGCAGGATATGGCCGTTGGGATGCCACCAAAATTGTGGGTTGCCCTCTCCCCGCCCTTGTCGTCAATTGCAGTGACTTAGAAGGCGTTGCCATTGGCATGATGGAGAACCTGCAGCGGGAAGACATGGGGCCGGTTGATGAAGCTCACGCCGCCCAAACGGCACTAGCTCTTTGCAATGGTGATTACGAAGAAGCCCGCAAGCAACTCGGTTGGTCGCTGGGCCGCCTCAAACAACGCCTGCATCTTACTCGCTGCACTCCGGCAGTACTTGATGCAATCTCAGCCAAAAAGGTTTCACTTCGTCATGCTGATTTGCTCGCAGGTATCAGTGCTGAGGCACAGAACGCTCTGTTGCCCTCAATTACCGAGAAAAGCCTTAGCGTGGATGCGCTCAAAGCCTTGCTGGGTAAAGCCTCGGCACCAATTACCTCTGCGCGTTTTGATGTTGGAGATTGCGCCTCCTGCTCTCACAACAGCCAGCAACAATCCAGCCTGTTTAATGAGTTCGCTGTTGTTGATGGGGCTGTTTGCCGGAATCTCGTGTGCTTTAAACAAAAAACCGCTGATATGGTTGCGGCCCGCAAGGAAGAACTCGCCGAGCGTTATGGCACCATCATTGTTCTATCCGAAGTATCCCAAGGTTCTATTAACCATGTAAGCCATGACACCGTAGGCGCAGAGCAGATGTTTGATGGCTGCTTGCCTTGCTCGAAGCGTGTTGCATTGCTTGATGACCGCATTGATACCGCAGGTGATGTGCTCGAAGATCGTTGTACTGACCCAGATTGCTTCAAAGCGTGTGTTGCGAAACACCGTGATGCAGTGGCGGAAGCTGCTGAAATCACTGAAATGGCAAACTGGGCGGCAGGGTTTGATCCCGCCCTCACCAGCGCAGCTCAACCCTTGCAAAAAGGTGATGGAAAAAAGCTGACTCCCAATGTGTCCAATAGAATGGCTACCGATAGTGATCCCGCAACCTCTTTGAGTAGTTCGGTGGTTGCAGATCACAAGATGATGCTTAGACGCGCAGCCGTTGATGCGTGGGGAAGCGATGTTGAGGCTTCACAGCGGTTCCAACTATCAGTTGTTTTGTCGAGCCTTTTGTCCGTTGCTGGCAAAGCAACCTTTGGACGCGCCCTGCCGGATACCATCGCTGATAGCAGCAAGAGCATTGAGGCGTTGCGAAGCGAGATCGCCAGCACCATGAGCTTTATCGTGGAGCGTTTAGACGGCACCGGCTACTGCCCGATGGTGGACGTTATGATGGCCACTCTCTCCCACGCACCTAACGCTAAGGAGAAGGCTATAGCCCAATGGGTTCCCACACCCGAGCGACTGAAAAGGTACACGACAGATACAATCACCTTCATCTTGAAGGAGTCCGGCTTCTTGACTGCCTATGAGGCTGCCCACGATGCCAAGGCACTGAAAAAGCTTATCGGTATGAGCAAAGGCGACCTTATCAAGACAGTCGGATCCTTTGCCTTCGATTGGTCAGGCTACGCCCCCAGCTTTTACCTCAAAGGGTTCGAATAGTCCCCCTCCCCCCGCCTAGTAGGCGGGGGGCACTCCTTTAGGATCCCCTATGCTTATTCCACATTATTTCCTGTTCCTGGTAACTCTCCAGTGGGGGGGTAATCGGCTTGGATTCGCAAGGGTGACAACAGGCTCAGTTCATCCGGCCCAGTTTAATTTGAGGTTTTGTTTTCTTCCCTTACTCCAATCCATCAGAGGATTTTCTGCAAGGAGCCCTACCTGATGGGCACTTGCATTATCAAGTAACGGCGTAAGTTTGCTCCACTCACCAAGGAGACAACCGTTATGATGGAATTTACCTTTAAATCCAGTTCATCTTTTACCGACGCAATCACCTTTGTTGCAGCTCATGCAAAAGGGAGCATTTCACAGATTCATAAATACCTTCTACTGCAAATTGCAGAGAACGGCGTTCTGTCAGTTCAAGCCACGAATGGTGGCTTCTTTGCGTCCCGCATGACGAAAATGGATTCGTTCAGCGGCTCTGGTTCTATCTGTGTTGATGCGGCTAAATTCAATGCCATCGTTCACTCGATACCTGTTGATGCAACCGCGACTGTCAAGTTTTCCTCTGACGGCAATAAATTTTCAGGCATTGTTCAAGCAGGGCGTAGCCGGTTCCAGTTAGTATGCTTGTCAGCCGACGAGTTCCCTCAGCCAGATATTTGTAATAACACCTCTCGCTTTTCCATCCAAAGTAGCGATCTGCTTCCCACTCTGACCCGTCTAAACCGTATGGTTCCGACAAATGATTGCCGCCCAACACTCAATTCCATTTGCGTTGAGCTGGACGATACGATGGCTGTAGTTGTGGCATCTGATGGGATGCGGCTGGCTAAAGGGGAGTTCCCTATCAGCAGTATTAGCGGTGATGTGCGGGGGCGTCAGCTGTTGATCCCGAAACAGCAAGTGCAGCAAATCATTTCAATGACAAAGATGGGGTCTGAGCTGGTAGTTCTCTTTGATGCTTCACGCCTTGCCATCATCTGTCCGGTACATGGTTGGAAGCTACAATTCAGCCTACTGGAAGGAAAGTACCCCAACTGGCAGCGTGTTGTCCCGAATCCCTCTGGGCATGGTTGGGCTGATCTAGGGGTAGATAGAGAATATTTCATTTCCTGCCTTGAGAGAGCCAAGATATTGGCCGATGGTCGCAAACAAACTGTGCGTGTCCAAGTCCAAGCTGGGGAGATCACTATCAGCTCGAAGAACGAAGGGAGCGACGAGGGGGCAACCGAGATCGTCCCCTGTAAGATGCCGTCAGGCTTAGACAGAGTATCGGCCATCTTCAATGTTGGTTATCTCGTCGATGCTCTGCGCGGATTGTCCGGTGCAATAGTCAATCTGACCATTGATACCTCGGAGCAGAATAGTGCGGTTCTCATGCGTTCTGAAACTGACATTACTGCATTGCAGGTGTTGGCCCAAGTTAAGGCTTGATGTTATCTGACAGCTTGCTTTTGTCGTTCTAAGGGGGGGCAAACTAATCGCTATGCCCCCTTGCATCATCCGGTATCGGGTTAACCTAAGTCCACTGAATCAAGAACCACACCGGAGAAATGTCCATGTTCCAGCCCCTGATTGAATGCCTTTCCACTCGCCTCGGGGTGAGTCAATTCAACCTTCAAGTGTCCGGCTCGGCAGAGTTAACGCGGGTCATCATCATCCCCGTCCTCTCGGCTCCTGCGGCTAATGTTACGGGGGCAGGTTATCAGACTGGGAATCAAGCCTACCGTGCTGCCCTAACCACTCCAGTTGTCGTTTCCGCCCCTCTGAGTGACATTGACACACGATTGGCTGAGATCCTTGACGAGTACGCTCGCAATCTCTCGAATACATTGCGCCAACCAAGCATCACTGAGCAATTGCAGAAGGCTGTCTCTCAAGCTGCAGTCAAGGATGTTGAGCCGAAGAAAAAGGGGGGGGTCACAAAGTCGGTGGCTGATGGAGAGAGTCCAGCTGCATCAGGGGCAGGGGCAGGGGCAGGGGCAGGGGCAGCTCAGGAACAAGTTGAACCCCAAGCACTTTTTGACAAAGATATTTTGTCCTCTTTGGGTATCTAAGGGGAGTCAATATGCAAACCATCAACTCACTGCGTCGCACCTTTAAAATTGGCTCTGCTATCGTAGATGACCCTGTTCCTGGCCTGCCACTCGAAACAGCACAGCAGATCCTATCAGCCACCTACCCACAGGTTCGTTGGACAACCTTGTACGAGACAGATGGCCTGCTGGTCGGGGATACCTTGCAATACGAATTTCTAATTCCACCAGTCAAAACCAACGGCTAGATGTTGGGTGGGAGAGGGGGACTAGATCTAAAACCGCCGCAAGGCGGTTTTATCAGTTTGGGCGTGTGGATTCACCCGCTAGTCATTCGCTCTAAGTGGGGGGGGCTTGAGCGATCCGGCACTTCTGATGGAGTGCTGTTGTCGGTGAACATATAGTCGAAAAATACAGTGTATTTCTGTTTCCAACTTGTTAACGGCCGTGCGGAAGATCAACAAAAATACACTGTATTTTTTGGGGCTTGCTCTGATCTTGCGTCTGAAAATTCTAAGGGATACTAGCTGCATTGGAGGTGCTTACATGCCGACTCATGATGAATTAGCCGCATGGCTGGATGTAATTGAGGCTGAACCCGAACAGCCAACTGAGCAAGTTTCCGAACAAAATTACCTCGAAGAATTTTCCAAGGAGAAAGTGAAATGGATGCAGTTTGCTCAGAAAGTTGCGCGAGCACCAACCGAGCGGGATTTGCAATCCGGCTGGGCGTTCCGGCCTCGCTGACAGGACAGACTCGCGCACGTTTGCATATACCACCCTCCTTGCGTCTGCGCGGGGCTGTCATACCAAGGCCGGGGCTTGCGACTGCAGATGGCTTCCATTCATCAATTCATTCTCTGGGTGAAATTGCACCACTGCTGAAGCCTGTGGTCACTCTGGCTCACAAGAACGGCTGGGGGGCTACTGAACTGACCGATTTGGTGGCAGCGCAGACTCTAACTGAGCGCCTGAGTCGTTTTGAGGATCTTGCGCATGTGGTATGCCAAGAGCTGTCTACGCGGGCTGAACGGGCAGGGGAGGTATGTGCCCGCGAACTGAGGGAGATACTGATAAATGTGGGTGGGGAAGCGTTGGCTGTAGAGTTTGACGAAAACTATGCAGCCTGTAGGCAGATACTTGATTTTAGTTTTGGCCTTGTTAACGACCGTAACGGTAATGAGTTCGGTGAGGCCAGCGAGCAGTTCAGATTCCGGCTGTTCTCTGATCTCGAATTCATGGTATTCCCATCGTCAGTGTCCAGCGACTACCTCGCAGCATTTCAAAACCTCATGTTCTCGCAACTCCCACTTGTAGGGTTCATCCCAAGCAATGCCTTCTTTGAATACACTCTCGACTGGATGACTGAGTGTTACGATCTTGAGTTACCCGAGACTTTGGAGGCCAGCCAAATTCGCGAGTTCATCGGCGATTTGGAGCAAGCAGAAAGTGAATTATCCAAGATAGACTCTGCTTCAAGCATCGAAACAGAAGCTCCCGACTTTTTCGATAAACTCGTGCTGCTTGTCGGTGGCAAAGCAGAGGCAACGGCTGTTCTTATGAAGGTCAAAGATGCCAGTGATGAACTCGGTGGTGATGGATACTCAGCTATATGGAGCTGTTTTGATTATTGCCATCAGAAAGCTGGCTGGGCTGAAATCACTCAGTCAGAAAAAGAGATCACAGCTGAAGGAGGGCTTACGGCTGTGTTTGGCCGCTTGCGTGAGGTGGATGATAACACCTCTCTGAGTGCCTTCCTGTTGGGGGCTCAGACAATCATTGAAAGGGAAATGGCGACCAATAGGGTAGCGAAGGAGGTGTTCGACTATCAAGACGAGTCTGACATATCCATTGACTTTAAAATCCCCTTTGAAACAAAGGCTCTGCCACGCAGGGAGCTTGCAGATGATGCCTACAACACTCACAACGATTTTGCCATGAACGGGGATCTATGTACCTCTAGCGTTTGCGTCCACATCAATGATGATACTTTGGTAGCCATGGAATCGTGGCAGCGAAGCATTGCAATTATGGCTGCCGTGTACGTCGCTGGAAACAACGTTAAAGAGGAAACAGGTCATGCAAGTGGTCAGGAATAACACCAGCCAGATGAAACAGAGTTTACCCCGCCTTGCGCTCGTATTTTCCAGCTCTAGTGAGCAGATGGCTGACCTGACCGGCATTACACGACACGCCATCGTTGACGACCAGATCGGGCTAGGCGAACCCTTGTCAATTCAGACTATTCAGGCGCTGTTGGCAGACCTCACCGGCTCGCTGGATCGCTCCCAGGGCAACACGAAGGGCAGCTACCAATTCATACCCGCCAACGTGCTGCTCAGTAGCCCGAGCGCCATTACATGGTATCAACCCTCGCGGGAAGGAATGTTATGGTTGCAGGTGGGTGGTGAGCGGAACGGCTTCAAGATCCTTTGGCCAGCACTTGTATTCAATGTCCAGAAAGGGTCGGCACGGCTATCTGTAGCCGCTCTGGACACCGACGAGCGCCCTACACCCGAAACCAATGTCTACGATGTTCCGATGCCCAACTGCTACCACGGGGGAGGGTTTTGCATTGGAAGTGCAACGTTGCCCCGCGAAATTGATTACTCGACCTTGCCGGAGATTGAGGCTTGCATGTACGAGGCGCTGAAAACTCACAGTAACAACACCCAAGCGATAGCCGATGGCTCTACACCGACCGCGTTTTGGGTCGCGATGGACGTAGAGCGGAGAAGGACCGGCGTAATCCCGACAATATCGGCCTCCCAAATGACGAGAATTGGCTATCTCGGAGATTGGATTGAGCAGGTTGCATCACGATAAAGAAGGGGATAATTGCGAAAATTGAGTGGAGGAGCAAGGCGATGAAGTGGAAAACCCCCATCGAGTATTTATCTCAAGAAGTGGATGTTGTGCTAATTGGGTGTGGAGGTACTGGCAGCTTTGTAATGGGTGAGCTGTCAATGTTACATGATCTCTTGACCCGTCTTGGTCATCCCGGCATCAATGTAACTGCCTATGATGGCTCTCCGGTTCGTGAAGCCAATTTAGGTCGCCAGAGGTTCCATGCGGTAGATCTGGGATTACCCAAAGCGCAAGCCTTGGTCGATGCGGAGCGTTGCTATAACGGTTTCACTTGGGAAGCTAAGGGGGACTATGAGGTGGGTCAGGAACCCATTAATCGCCGCCGTCCAACCATATATATCACCGCCGTGGACAAGCCAAGTTTTCGTGTGCAATTCGGGTCGAAGTTTGCGACCTTGAGCAAGGAAAACAGCCTCTGGATTGACGCAGGTAATGATAACAAGACGGGGCAGGTGGTCATAGGGGGGGCGGGCTTGCCGACAGCCTATGACTTGTTTGCGGGGCAGTATGAGGTGATGGAAGATGACCTCTCCAAGAGCTGTTCATCAGCGGAGGCCGTTGCCAAGCAAGATTTCGGGGTGAACTCAACGGCAGCCCGGATTGTTGGCCAACTCATGTGGAATATGTTCCGGCATGGCGGTCTTGACTCCCACGGAGCGTTTTTCGACGTTCACCGGTTATCAGTTGACCCCATGCCCATTGACGAAAAAGTGTGGTCATCATTCGGTTACTCTCCGAAGGCCCACTGAATGCAATGAACGCAACCCTAAATAAAAACCGCATCATGATGCGGTTTTTATTTACTGGTATGTTGGTGGAGTCCTATTGATGCTGTTGCTTCCATGCCCAGCTCCCCCAAGCTTGTTTCTCATTTCTTTAGCATGGCAAGGAGATCGAACAGTTGCTGACTGGAGATTTCGTCTGGTAGGGTCAGTTCGAAGATATTGCCCTTTTTCTGCTTCACCTCGATCCCGGCAATCACATTCACATTGGTGCGCTTTTTCGGCTTTTCACCCGCAAGTTCTGTTGCTTGTGCGGCAATGTCGGCCAGCGCTTTCGGTGCTGAGGCGTATGGTTCTTTACCTTGGGCCCATAATATCAGGGCTTCAACTTGTCCCTTCGTGAGTAGCTTTAAGGTTCTTCGCAGATTCAGTATTGTTGGGCGCCCTGTGCCGGTTCCATCCGGTAGCAGTTCATAGAGTGGTAGCGGGATCTCGAGTGCCCACTGCGAGGCACGGACTTCTGACTCATGCACCCCGAAAAGTGATGCGGCCTGGAGTACATCCAGCCCTTCATCCTTCATCACCCGGGCATAATGCAGCCCTTTGTCATAAAGCGAATTGGGCCGAGTGAGGTTGGCAATTCGGCTCAGCTCGCGTAGCTCAGCCATGCTCAGATCTTCTGTTTCGTCGGTGTAAGCTATGGGCAAACCTTTATCAGCCAACAGTGCACAGTATCGGCGACGCTGGCCATCAAATATCCCGTACCTGGTATCTGCTCCTCGTACAGCCAACACCTCCATCACGACGCCACCAGACCGAACCGAGCCGATCAGGTCATCTACGGTATCTTCAGTCACTCCGGACTTGGAGCGAATGTTCGCTTCGTGGATATAGGTTAGCTCCTCAACATGTGCAGAGGGGATATAGACAGACGTCAGCCGCACGAGGCGCCCGCTTTTCAGGCGTATAACCCGGAAAGCACCGGTCGATCGAATCTTGCTGGCCAATGCTTCTTCCGCGTCCTGAAATCCCCCAGCAACATCCTCAGGAATGCTGAAGACACCGCTTGAAGTGGATTGCCCCACTGCAGATGCGGCCATGTGGGCCGCTAAGCCTGTACTCATTGGCGTGCGCTTTTTGTTCATCAGTTCGCTACCTCAAGAATGTTAGAGAAAAACTCAGCCACAACGTTTTCCGCAACGTTCTGGGCGCGTCGGAGTGACCTGGTATCTCCTGCATAATGCTTAGGTTGGATGGTGAATACTGTTCGACCATCTTCAGTGACAGAAGAGAATGGCCTCAGCTGCTCCATCCTGTTGACAAACAACTTCGCTGGTTCAAGGTTCTTCAGCATCATGTAGTTATCTAGATGCTGTGGATTGGTGCCGTCAAATTTACTGCCCAGAAGCCACACGGATGCGGGATCAAGGTGTGGGGAGGGGATATTCGCCAACAACCCATGAATGGACTCGAGGAATTTCAAGCTCGAGTCAAACTCCAGCGGGTCGAGGCCGATAGCAACAAACAAGCTGTCACTCGCTTGCAAGGTGTTAATCAAGGCCGCATCAAGATGAGGGCCCGCATCAAGTAAGATGAGGTCGAAGTGATCACGAATAGGATCAATGACATATTTTGTCAGCAATTCGGTCATATTGATGCCGGTATCTGCGGCGTGTTGGTATGCCTGCAGTGAGAAGAAACCATCAGCAGTACCCGCCGGCATTACAAATAGCCCATCGCTAGATGTAGGCAGCATCCATGACCTTACCGTTTCAGGTGTAGCCCGGGTGGCAATGGCTTCGATTGCAGAATGCTGTGGCATTTTACCTAGCCCGGCGAATCCAAAAGCCACGGAAGTTGACCCCTGGGGATCCATGTCGATGACCGCTACCCGTAATTGATGGCGGATCAGGTTGCGATGATGAACCAAGCCGGTCGCGATGGTGACTGTCGATGTGGTCTTGCCAACCCCCCCCTTTAGGTTGAGGCAAGCAACCACCTTGGCGCGTGTATCGGAGCCCAAAGTGGCCTTTATCTCGGCAAACGAACGCTGACCTGCAGCCTTATAAATGGCCCGCACATCGGCATGAGAAAATGTGTGCGGTTGGAGCGCGTTTTTCTCTGCTGGTAGCCGGCTAAACTCTCGACCACCTTCTCGCAACACCTTGATGGCCCCTTCAACCCTGGCCCGAGTCATTTCAGGTAAGCGCTGCACCTGGTACATCGTGTAGACCGCACTTTGATAGCCGTCCTCAATGGAGGAGTCCCGGCGGTCTTGCTTCACATCGGCTATGTACCCCAACACCATTCTTGCTTGGTCGCGGAGTTTCTCGAAGCCCACCAGGCGTTGCTGCCTTGCCAATATACTGCTCATTCAACAATCCCCCTTAATTCCATGTTTTTAGGTCTTGGGATGATAATTCAGGAATTATAGGTTTGTCTAATTTTTGGCTCCAGGCGCCGCTGATAGCGCAATCTCTGCCCTCAGTGATATGCGGCCAACTAAGCCTAAAAGCACACCAGATGGCCTAACACATTCTTTCGTCACCGGAATGATTGATTGGCAGAAATAGCTGCTTATTTCTTCGTCTCCACAAATCTGCAGCGAGGCCAAACACGGTCGTTTTGCGACCGCAAGGTGATACAAAGCGACTACAACGGTAGCTCAACAGCGATACGAGATAACTACGTTGGTAACTCAACGGTGATACGACTTGCATCAAATGTGATTCGTTTATGATGCAAAGCGTTGACAAGGGTAAGCGCGAAAATGAGCACAACAGCCACCAATCCTTGGCACTTAGACAGCATCTCTTAGCGAGGACCTTATGTTACCAAGCAGAAAAGGCGCATCGAAACTCGAGCCCTACACAGATGAAATCCTGGAGCTGAGGGAAAAGCATTCGCTTGAGGTGATCCGTGAGTATCTAGAGGAGAAGTACGACATTGAGATAACAAGGTCTGCAATAAACGCATTCGTAAAACGTCGACAGAAAAGATTGGTAAACCATAGTTCGATGCCTCCAACCCCTCTCGCTCCCAGTGAGGAACCAAATAAGGCTCCTGCCGCCGTACACCGTGGCCATGTAGCGGAACAACTGCCTTCTTACACTCCTGATCGGGTGGAAAAGCCGGCCGTTGTTGATGTGTGGGCAGGCAAGGTAACACTCTGAATATTAAGGAATTACTAGATGAAAATTGTTGTAGTATCTAAAACAGGATTTGTGGGAAAAACCGTTCTGTCTGCCCACTGGTTGAAAACCATGATGCCCGCAGCGCAGCTCTTCTCGATTGAGGACATGAACCAGGCCGCTGATGCACTTGGTGTTGACGTAACCACAATGAACGGTGGTCAATTCTCTAATCTGATGAATTTCATCATGGTAGAAGATGAGGCCATCATCGATGTGGGTATGAGCAACGTCCGGTTCTTCATCGACGGACTTCGCAAGTTCAGTAACTCTTGCAAAGAGTTCGACTACTACTTTGTCCCCCTCACACCGGAGAAGCGTTGCCAGGCCGAAGCGGCAGAAACCATCAACACACTGTTGGAAATAGGTGTAGATCCAGCTCGGATTCGCCCGATTTTCAACAAAATCCCGGCCACATTTTTCTCCTTCGACCAGTTCGCAGGCTTCGTGTCATACATGAAGAAGAACACCAAAGTGGACACCGACTTCAAGTGGGCAGTGGAAGAAAACCCGGCGTTTGAAATGCTGTCGCGGCAGGGGCTGAGCCTTGCTAGTGTGGTTGCTGATACTCGTGATTATAAGGGTGAGGCAAAGGAGATCGTTATGAAAGCTCGTGCCGAAGGGGTGGAGATCAATGCCAGTAAGGTAGAAGAGCTTACTTCCATGCACACTCTTCGCATGTGCTGTATCCCGCTCCTTGAAAAGCTCACCACAGTCTGGGGAGATTTGCGTCTCACTAAGCAGGTAGCTTAATGACCCCCCCCCGACAACCGGACGCCCTATCGTTGAAGGGGGGCGTGTTGCCGGCAGAACATTACCAGGCAATCTTTGCATCCATGCTTGGTGATGTGTACGAAGCGATTCAAGCAGCCAGCCGTCTGCAAGGGGAGGTGGAGCGAAACCACGAACTGTTTAGCAAGATTGAGTCGCTTTTAAGGTGGCTGTCCCGCGAGCGGCAAGAGATACATGATGCAGCAACACGCTTTGGAGTCATGCTAGAGCGACTCGATGAAGAGAACGAGCGATTTATTCGTGTGCATCGTTCCACTCTCGATGCGATGAGGAGCGAGCTCGAATTCATAGCCCGCTCTGAATTGAAGGAGAGGGAAAGTAAACTGAATGTCGTTACATACGCTCCCTGGTTAATAGCAATGATCTGTTCTGGCATCACAGGTTACTTGCTTGGCATGATGGCGAAATGATTAGAAGGCCGCACAGCGATTGTGCGGCCTTTTGTTTGCTCAATCACTTCTGGCCAACTCGGCGATGCGCTGTCCGAGAGGCCGCCAGGTCCAGTACCCCCACAGGGACAGCCAAGGGCACCGGCCCGATGACCCGTCAGTACCAGCACACCGGCAGGCCCGCCGCCAGCACGGGTAGGGGCTAAGCCATCCAGGGCACCAGCGAGCACAAATTCTCAATCTGGGTAGTTCAGTGGATGGCCATGCACCAGCAGGCGCTGGCTGCCGGTTGAGATCCCGGACGTAACACTGATGGCTTTGACATTATCTCCGCCACTTGCCCTGGGGTCCTGTGGGTCACCATCCGTCTTGCACTCACCCAGCAGCCCAGCTGCTCGAAGCCATGGTTGCAGCCGAAGCCGGGGTGGCCAGTTGGGAGCTGGTGGCCCGGGCGGATGCGTCAGGCAATCGCCGGCCCGCGAACCCAATCTGGATAGTCAACAAGGAGCCTAAAGCCGATGGCCATGCTGCCGAACGTGAAGCCTGCGGTTGAATATCAAGGCAGCTGACCGCCGAGTAGTCCGGGCCACCACCAAAAGGGGGAGGGGAGGGTCCCGCAGTCGATCAACACGAAGCAAAAGGCGGTCGCTGGCGCATCTAACGATACTGCTTCACTGACTTGGCTGATGTGGTAGAAGCTACACATGCTGCCCCTTATCTCTGCTACGTCTTCGATAACCCCAGATCTATCAACAAAAAGCCCCGCAGTGCGGGGCTTTGGTCATTTTGCGTGATCTGTCTATGCGCTGATCTTAACTGGGCGCGGCAACGGCTTACAGGCGATGATTGCGAGCTGCCATTCGTGGGGCTGGGAGCTGCCCCATATCTGATCAGACAATGAGGCCAACTCAGCATCAGTACGGATCTGGTGCAGTTCTCCGGTCATCAGCTGATAGTGGTACACGTACAGCCGACGATAAAGCGCCTCGGACATTCTGGCTTTCCAGAAGTGCATTCCCTCCCCAGTCTGCATGTTATCACTCAGGATCACATCATATCGAGCCAGGATATAGCCGAAGAATACCGCAGACGGCAGATCTCGAAGCGCAGCCTTGTGGTGCTGATTGAACGAGCGCCAAACCCGTTGTTGGGTGGCCGGGCGACATTTCAGGTCTTCATAGTGAACAATGATCACCTGGTTGTAATAGGCGACCTCAGCCGTGTAGTCATTGACCAAGGCTATCTCGAACTTGTCAACACCGAGTCGAGTAGTCACGCAGACCAAGCGGTAGCCGGGCGGTAGAGCGAGGCCTAACTCCGGCGCAATCTCCTGGATGTGTTCATGCCCCACTAGGGCTTGATACATCGCCCCGTTGGTTGCGGTCACTTCCAGATCACGGAATGTTTCTGTGACCTTGTTTGCGTCGAGGATGAGTTGCGGCATAGCGTCTCGTAGTGGATTGCTCATATTTGATTCATGCCTACTCTACCACCCAGAGGCGGGTGACTTCCATAAGAATAGACAAAGCCCCGCGGAGCGGGGCTAGACGACCAAAACAAGAAGTGTCAGGTGAATCACCGACTTGTTTTATCCCGAAGTCTCATGTTGATGAGCCCGAAGAAATGGCAGGCGATCAGGGAACCCAGGAAGTAGAGGATGAAGGGTACCACCATCCGATATGGGAAGGAGCTAGCGGCCTGACCATTCGGAATAGAAATTTCCTTAAAGTTTTTGAATTTAATAGTTTTTCCGCCTGCACCAGTCAGATTGTAAGTCCCGTTCCAGTCAACAGAGAGGTCACCGGCAAAAGTTCTATCATTAGGAAGCACGACTTCGACATTGTGGCGAACAGAGCCAACCGAGTGCCATTTCATCCCTAAATTGATGCTCCCGATAGCCATCCATAGCCAACACCCTCCGACCAACAAGATAACTGGAGCATACCGTATCTGACTCACTTATGATTTCTCCTAGAACGCTAGAGATGTGGGGTGTCGACCAAACCCCTGAAAACAACGATTGTTTGGCTCTAAAGCTTCATTACCTTATTCCTACGGCTACCCGCTGCTGCCCGGTTCCAGTCATCCCGCTTATTGCTTTCAATCGACTCTCTTCCTGCTTCCCAAGTTCCGCTGAAAAAATTGGCATCCTCTGTTCTACCAACAGCGTTCAGGGGTGTTACCAAGCGGGAGAAATATACTCTCTTGTGAATCTGAGCCGCAGTTTCAAGCGGCGACCGAGAGGAAGAGAGCATTTTTTTCAATCTTGCGATAGTTTCTGCGTTATCCCTATACCAGAACGCGACTCGAAGATGCGCCTGTTTAAGCGGGATAGAGCGGAGAATCGTTTCAAATTCTGACTGTTTGCTTTTGCGTGGGTCATGACTCGCAATCTGACGCAACAGTGTGGCGTCTGCATCACGATCCACCGATTCAAACACCTTAGCCAGACTGGTCAATTTACGATCGTCACCCCCTTTGAGCAAAAGGCGAGCGCTGGCCGGTGACTTCTTGGCTGCCTTTCGCAATCCCAACATTATCCGCTCTACCGCGTCTTGGTTAGCAGATAGCCACTCTTTAGGCTTGGTTCTCGCGGATGGATTCGTACTTGATGACGTGAAACTGAGCCCCTGCAGTTCCTCCGCCACCTCAGTGCTATACGCCTTACCGCGGCCCCGCTTTTTGGGCACATCGATTACTGGAAGTATAAGGTCCGCATTCGCTACGGACCGAGCATCCCCGATTGAATGCGATTTGAAGTGAATTTCCGTTGCCAGTGTGAGTCGTTCATCACTGTCCTTTGACTTTACGTTACGATAATTAATATCGACATCGATCAGTCCCGCACTCAGCAGTTCGTTAAGGGCCAATGAGAGTTGCCGGCGATCATTGTGGTTGTGCCGACCTGTCTCGCGTGGATGAATCTCACGCAGGAGTTCAAGAACCGTTATAGGCCGCAGATTCAGAAACACCCTGCGTCCAATTAGCTTGCCAGACCTAGCAGCGATCCATAGCGCTAGCAGGCGGGCCATCTGTGAGTTCAGCTGAATAACTGCGCTTCGGTTTATTGGAACGAGCTTTTTAGTGCTCAGATACAAGGTCCGGAGCTCAGGGGTCGGGGATATCTCTATTGTCCCATCGGGTTCCAGCCTCAGAGTACCAACGATATTCGCAATCATGACCGATCTCTTACGGCTAGTTTCATCAGCATCATCAAGCGTTGGGTAAAAGAGCAGAGCAACGCTCTTTAGCCTTGCAAGCGAGTCCACGATTTTTTTGTCCAACAGGTAATCCGATGGCCGCATATCCTCAGGAATCGGCGAGAAAAATCGCTCTATGCTCATACGAATTGGCTTGATGATGGCCTGCTCAAACCTATCTTTTGACAGCCGCCCCAACCAGTGAGTGATGCAAATATAAGAGACCAAATCCATTTGAGTGTTGAGAGTTGGCCCCCTCAGAGACATATAAGCGTGACCACTGCTAAGCGGGGTAGTCAGATGGTAAATTCTATGCTCATCCAATGCTGGGTGCGTCTTCCCGCTTGCTAGCACTCGGAACATCCCCGTTTTCAGAGTCATATCCAGGTGCAAATCAATGTTCTCAGGGGGAGGGCTGCGATCTGGGTACAAGGAGCGGGCTTGATACCTATCGTACTCAACTAGGTAGTCCGAATCTTGTTCGATCACAACCGGGGCTCTTGTGTTCGCCACGACAGTAGTTTCAGGGGGCCCTATTTCTTCAGATCCCCCTACATTCTGTTCATTGGCTTCATCCACTAGCAACGTCATTTTGTCCATTGCTGGCCAAATGATCTCCAGGGCTCGCTCTACTGACAGTTCAGGTGCCGTTGACACGAAATTCAGCAGCATTGAGACAGCCGACTTGTTAATTTTTGGTAAAAGCGGGGGAGCCATAACCTTGATTACGTCAGCAGGAAATCCCTGTTTGGTTAAATACGCCTCTAAAATCGCGTTCGCGCAGCTAATTTTATCAACACTCATGCGTGCCACCTCCCCCCTGTGCATATGCTGAACATAACCTGTCTAGAACCTGTTAATAACCTGTTGACACCTACACTTTAGGCCTCATTGGAGGCTTGACGGCATAGTAGATAAGAGACCACGGCATAGTACATAGCATATCACGGCATATAACATAGAACATCACGGCATAGTAGATAGGAAACAACGGCATATAGCATGGAGGAACACGGCATATAACATAGCGGAGCACGGCATATAACATAAGAACCAAAAAACCTATATACATCATTATGTTATGAGACCTCCATCTTTAAAGATCTTCAACAGATCTAAGATATTAAGAGATCAAGAGATCAAAAGATCAAAAGAAAGAGATCAATGATCTATAATAAGGTGCAGTCGTTCTCTTCTCGATGAAAGCCATTTTCGCACTCATTATCCGATTGCTGCGTTCGAGAGAGCTAAAATGAGGCCCTACACGGCGTTCTGATGGAGTGGAGACCCCGAGGCAATGCGATGGTATGCCTCAGCGATGAAGGCCCTAAAAACCGTCATTCCTGCGATTTTAGAACTGGGTGCAAATCTGCTTAAAAAACAGTCCCACCCTATCGGATCCACCCAATGGATCCACTGGATCTTCTGGATCCGTATTTTAACAGTTCCACGTTTACCTCACACCATCAATAACCTACCGCTAGTCGTCGACTTAAATCCGTCCGAATAGGATCCAGTTCTCGTTAAGCCAATGCTCTCAGTTCGATCCTAACTAGGGTGTGACAGGGCGCGACGACGCAAACTGACGCTCAAAGCTCACTATTCAGCTTCATTCAGCATCCATCAGATCCACATGGATTAATATACGCCTTTCGATGCGGAGGCATTTGATGAGAAACGTAGCAAGGAAAGGGGATCCAACGAGCACTGGTGGAACGATCCAAGACGGGGACAACAATTGGCTCAGTGAGGGTTCTCCAACCACCTATATCGGGATGATAGCGATTTGCCCAGCCTGTAAAGTCGGACAAGGCCCTATCGTAGCCGTTGGGCCCCGCTCCATTATCGGGCCTGGCGGCCCAGTTGCGCTGCAGGGGGACTATGTTGCGTGTGGCTGCCCACCTATGAGCAACACCATTCAGCCCGCCCAGGGGACAACGGTCGGCGACAACAAAGGGCCTCGGGCAAAAGCAGCCAGCGTCCCAGCAGAACCACCAGCACCACCAACACCTGCCTGTTCGCCGGCGACCCCTCTTGTCACGCTGGTTGATCCCGCGGAACATCGGATCGGCATCTTCTTCGATGGCACCCAGAACAACAGGAACAACAGTGAGCTCAGGGAGCAGTGCGAAAAGGCCAGTGACGTCGTTTGCCGGTCAATAGAGAAGCTGATTGGCGCCGGAACGTCTTACGACAACGGCCCAACCAACGTGGCTCGCCTGTACGGCGCCTACACGGGGCCGGCCATCTATATCGAGGGGATCGGCACACAACCTGGGCAGGCCGACGACTCAAAAGGCTTGGCTCTTGGCATCGGTGCAACTGGCGTAATAATGAAGGCTCAGAAAGGCTTGGATCAACTGGCCGGCAAAGTCCAATCCCTCCCCCCTGGCCCCGTAGTAATTGACGTGTTCGGGTTTAGTCGTGGAGCCGCGGTGGCCCGCCATTTCACCAACAAGCTGCTCGGCCTCGATTTGGGCCGGCCTGTCCGAGTTGGATTTGTCGGCCTGTTCGACACGGTTGCCGCCATAGGCTCCTTTAGCGATGGCCTAGACACGACTGACGCTGACAACCTGGGTGTATATCTCTACCTCGCCCCTGGATGCGCTGACCAGGTGGTGCAACTTACCGCCCACCACGAATATCGGGTCAACTTTGCCCTCAACTCGGTCAGCTCGACACATCGAGAGATCCCGCTGTACGGCGCCCATAGCGACATAGGCGGTGGTTACCTTGCCGGTGAAGAACGAATACCTGTTGCTAGGCCCCTTGAAACGACAATTATGCAGGGCGACCAAGCCACATTGAAGGTGTTCAAGCAGGAGGCCGCCAAGCGATACTATGAGGCACAGGATACCTACAAGGCATATCTGGCAGACCCATCACAACTAAAAGACGAGCTCCATGAATACTTCGTCCCAACGCCAGCGGGAGGGCGTAACGGCTATATAGCCAACACGGTTATGACCAGACATGTGAAACCAGAACTGCAGCTGCTGGCTGGCCACCTCATGCAGCAGTTAGCCGCCGAGGCCGGCGCACCGCTTGAAGCGATTTCCGACCCCATACCCGGTGAGCTCGAGCCTGTATTCACCGCATACCAGGCTGCAGCCACATCGGGCGGGCTACCGGTACTGACACCAGAGCAAGAGCACCTGGTCATGAGCCAGTACGCCCACTGTTCGGACAGTTGGGTTACATCGGCCGGGATCTTCGTCAATGCGCCTGCACCATCCAGAAGGCGCAGGGTGTACCAGCAGCAACAGGGGAAGTAACCACATGAAGCCACACCACTTGATTGTAACGCTGGTAGTTATTGCAGGGATCGCCGCCATGGCGCTGACCAGCTTGGGCAACATCGGGCAAGACCGACCGAAAGAGGGCGAGCCAAGTATCAACACACCCAGCCATGGAGTGGGGGTTCTGTTTGGTTCGCCAAAGTACCAGGTGAAAGGGGATCTGGTGGAGGGTGGCTTTCTGGATAAGCAGCTGCTGGACGAGAAGGGCGAAGCGGCCACCCCCCAGACGACGCCTGCCAACACTGATCCCCTCAAGGCACCAAGCCATGGGGTTACCAGCAGGAACGAAGGGCAGTAGTAACCCCATGAAGCGAATAGCAATTGCCCTACCCCTTTCCCTCGCACTTGCAGCGTGTGGCGACACTCAGGAGAAGCAGCAGCGCCATAAGCCGCCAGAGGACCGCTGGAAAAAGATCACCCTCAATCAATATGGGGAAGTAGTGCCAAATGAGAGTGAGCCAAGCACGGCGGCCGGCGTAGATAAATGAGAGCTCGCGGGACTATCGCACTCATGGCGGTAATAGGTTTTTTTGCCAAGGCCGCCTTGGGCTACGTCAGGCCAAACCGAAGGCGGGTGAGAAAAGTATCAACACCCCAGCCATTGAGTGGAGATTCTGTCCGTTCGCCAAAGCATCAGGTGAAAGGGGAGCTGGTAGATGGGGGGCTTTCTGAATAAGCTGCAGTTGGACGAGAAGGGCTGCACGGAATAGGGCGGAAACCAGTGACACCAGACCGACCAGCTGCAATGATGAACCAATCAATCAACACGGAGGGCAAGCAATGTCCTTTACTGCGATCACCCTTGAGGCCGCTTTGGCCATTGAACCGACCAAGCTATCTGGCGTCATAGATGGGATACCGGTCAACCCGGCCAATCCACCAGCCAGTGACATCAAGCACGACGAGCGCGAAACTGAAGAGATGATACTGTGGTGGCGCCAGCCGTACCTGGAATGGGACAGCGGAGGGCGCTGGGAGGTTAGATGCCTCGATGGAGGTGCTTGGGATCGCCCGACGTTCATAGGCAGCCATGAAGAACTGGCCAGCGCCATAGAGCTGGCCAAGAAGCCGACCCGCGCCTATGCCATAGGAGAGATGCAAGCCTTGGAGAACGGCGAGGCCCTAATGAGATCTCTGGGGGTTAATGAATAAGCCAAGGGCGCCATATAGGCGCCCTAGTTGTGGGATGAAAATAAACAGTACCCATAACTTTGGTGCTGTAGCTGCTTGGGTTCTACTGTCACCACACCGAGATCGAAATCAAACCCAGAGGTAGTTACCCCAAGTGCGATCACCGCTGTAAAAGTCATGTCCTGCATCTGTTCATTCGTGCCGTTATTCCTCTATCAACTCAGAGCCCCGACAATCGCCCGTTTGGCGTCTGTCCTCGTGAGGGTCTTAATTGTGTGTGTGGCCCTGCTCTGTCGTGGGGCCAGAGTGACGCGACAAAATCGAATTACGCCGGCCAGATCACTGGTCACGACATTTGCGCCCGGAGTCCAGTAGAACTCGTAGCCTCCACACGTCCAACAATGCCTCCCGTCGATCTCGCCGATGTACTCCAAATCGGATTGCCTCATAGTTACTCCTAACTCGCCATTGGTTCCTAGTGGTTATCACTCCAGGTGTTGTGTATGGCCATGGTCTCCCCATATGGCCGACCATGACGCCTGCAGATCATGTTCGTGGCCAATTAGCTCTGATTCTCATCATCCAACCCTGCAGCGGTATACCCAACCATAGAGTTTTGATACCGAACCGCAGCGATATGAATACAGATGGAAGAAAAAAGCCCCGCCGCGGCAACGACTGCAGACAGCCATGGGCTAGGCCTAGTGTTAGCTAGACCAAGTACCAGAAGCATGATGCCAATGCCGATCATGTGGCTGGCGGTTACAATGCCATGGGCTCGCAGTCTGGCAATCATTCTGTTCATTTGTGGCGTTTGTTCCTCACCGAAATTCAAGCGTTGAAGTGGTTCATAAGCTGGAGGTGATCCATTAATCTCTGAGCTTTTTTATCCTGGCTCTGAGAGGAATCATCCCGTTTTCTGTCGTTCTTATCAAAAAGCGCTCTCAAGCTGGCTATACCTCTCTGGGAGGCTTCATATCGAGACCGACTCAGGATATCCCTTACTTCTTGGACAACAAGCTTACACTCGTGCTCATCCAGCCAGCCGATGCCCCGACGAGTGTATGGCAGGCGAAGAAGTTGCTGCATCCATGCATAGGCTTCGTGCCTATTCATTCTGCCGGAATCAATTAGGCCGTTGATGCTGGCATGTGCCTCGCGTCTCGCTAATCTGGTTTCCCTGTTGGCAACAGAGCCGATCGCGATGTCAGTTCCTTCTCGGCAGCTCACGTAGCTATCACATGCATCACGGTTGCAACGGTAGATCATCGCTTTTGCCGGAGCGGCAGGATACACCAACTGTTTGCTAACGAGCTCCAGAGGGGCGCCACAATAGCGGCAGTCCTTGGGATGAAAATGACTATTTGCTGTGTTGCGAGCCATATGCACAATCCTGATGAGAGGGTTGTAGCCATTGTCTCGTGGTACTCAGGAATGCAAGATTGAGTTGTAGGCATGCCAGCTGCGATAGCCGTGCTAGGCAGGTAAGGGGGCCTACACCCGGGTGTGTAATTGGGAGTGCAAAACGATCTCGGGTTTAGCCCAAAAATATCCTTGCTGCAGATTGAATCCGAGCATTTGAGATGAGACCGCTTGGTTGTAGGTTTCGATGCGCTCAGCGATGATTGGGATCCCCATTTTCATACAGGCATCAATCCCCTCCAGCATAGAGGGTGTGTAGCCGTTGGTTTGGCCACACTCAAACTTCACTATGTCCCATTCAAAATCATGCAGTCGCGTAAGCGTGGAGTATTTCGTGCCGAAGTCATCCATGACAAGCTCGACATCCATCGATCTCAGGCTATCCCATCGTTTTTGGAGCGTGGAGGCTGTGACCAGCTCGGTGATTTCTACCGCGATGTGGTGCTTGCGGGCCAGTTGGAGGATCAAAGTGCGCCATTGATGGAACCGGTGCTCAACTGCCAAGGAATGCTCACTCACATTGACCAGTAGATTTGATTCCCCCTTAAGAAGCTGGTCCGCGAGATCTAGAACAGCTTTATCGATGTCGAACCAGGAGTGGTAATCGGAGGTTGGAGGGGAGAACCTTGATAGACCACTATTTCTTGCAAGCAACTCATAAGCATGAATCACCTGTTTCTCTGTATCGAACACTGGTTGTCTTGCAATGAGCATTAACTTTGATCCCCTCTGAAATTGCCGCGAGAGAGTCTACAACTCTATCGCCGAGTAAATCCTATGGTGAAATCGTGACCTATTTCTGATGTGAGTTATCCACAAAATTGCTGGATAAGTAGCCTGCGAACGTGTGGACAGTTCGCTGCAGCCATTGCCAGGACTGCGTTATTGGCAGCCCCTGGCTGCAGCGCAGTTGATAAGGGTTATCTCGCGCCAGGGAAGCCGAGCAGAGGCCAGGTCATGACATCCGCAAGCAGGTCTTCGTATTCAGACTGTGCCGCCCGGCCAAGAGCTATCTGCAGCTTGATTAGGTTGGTAGCCAAAGCCGTGAAACCGACCGCCTCGGTGCAACTGTTTTCGCTATTACGCGCCGCGGATAAAATGTCAAAGGAGTGGTTAAACTCGGGCAGCTGGGCAGCATCATTGATGGCGTCGTAGATCAAAGCCAACCGCGATATGGACTCAAAGGCCAGTTCAGGGAATGCATCCGGAGCTGAGCCCATCTTGCGGCTAAAAAATGGTGCAATGACGGAACCTGCCTGGCAGGACAGGTCACTAGAGATTTTCTCGATGCATTCCAGCATTGAATTCAGAAACTCCTGGGAATACCCGGCTCCCTGATCACCCAGATTCAGCAATACGTCGTTCTTAATTTGTTCCTCAATGGCCATCAGGATCAGTTGATACGAGGCGTGCACTGCTCGTACACAAGCCGTCAATGGCTGGTGAGGAATGAGCTCCTGGTGCCAGGTGGCCAGGGGATGGGATTTCAGTTCCGCATCATCTGCATCGGAGTAGGAGTAAGTTACGAGCGGCCGGCCATCGAGGTATATGATGTTATGCACGATTACTACAAAGCCGTTCTTCGTAAGCCACAGGGAACCGGCTCTTACCCTCGAATTAAACTGGACTGCGGTGTTTGTTAATGTGTCTATTGCGGTCATTTTTGCCTCTCAAAATTAGTGAATGGTAAGGTTGCGATGGTGCAGTTCGCTGGAATCGATCAAGTATCGGTGTCGGTATAGCTCACTGGCCTGTTGGTTCAACGGCACCAATACCCACTCCACGTCTGAATGGCAGATGATGGAGAAGCAGTGATCGTTGATGATGAAAATGTCACCGGGGAAGTGCCGGCATTTAGAAAGGAAATCATCACGCTGAGCCAACGTCAGTGGCTTGCACTCTGCATAGTTGAGGATTTTTTCCCGCTCGCTAACCTGCACCGGCAGGTCTATGGTGGTGGCGATTGCTTTGCTGAAGTCCATAGGGTCCCCCCCCCATTGTTTTTGATCAGTTGGTGACAGGATAAATTGCTTTTTAGCAATGCAAGGGGGGGGAGCACACCGGGCGGCAAGCACCTAGACAGCTTCATATCGAGAGGGATAGAGCACCGGACCTATTGGGCCGGTACCTGGGATTGTGTGCTGGATGGGAGTGGGAAACCAAATTCATCCTGCCGGTGGTTCTAGGCGGGCAGGGAATGCAATCTTCGGGTTATAAGGACTTCAGTAACAGTCCACGGAGAAAGTCCTGCTGTGAAATAGAGCAGGCTTTGAACCCGCGAAACACACCATTATCGACCAGGATTTCGTCATAACGGCCAATGGTATCTCGATAAATAAGACGACGCTTTCCAATACCGCCGACCAACTCATCAACCGTGCGCACTACCTGTTCGGCAGTATTCGTGATTGTTGCGCCGCGGTCTAAGTCCAGAAGGATCAGCATGGTCTCGTCCTTGTGCACAATTTCAAAAACGGGTGTTGGCAAATCGTCTGCTCCCTATATCTCTGTTGAGCCAACCCAGGTCTCGCCAAGGTAAGCATCCGCCCCCCGGAGCCGCTCCAGAGGGATATCTAGAGCACACAGGTTTTCATGTGTCCAACCCTCTGCTGGAGGGGTGTATTCAAAGATGACTACTGTGTTGTCGAACAAGTCGACGATCTGCAGCAGACAGTGAATTAATGAGGGGGCTAAAATCACGCTTTCACCAGGTAAAACATCAGTGATGAACTTCATGGGTAATCCGATTTTTGTAATTGAGATATAGGATGAGTATTACCCAGCTGCAGATTGCTAGCAGGTGAATTAATGACTGATAGCTTGTTGATAGGTTGGCCAAGTCACCGAAGAATGTGCTGATCGAGAGCGCCGTCGTGACCAGCATAAAGCATGCAATGCACGCTGTTACATTGTGCCTGCAATACGACACAATGATGCACACCACCAGCCAGAAGGAAACAAAAGGATCCATACTGGATTCAACTATGCCAAATTCCATCCTACTCTCCTTGATTAACGCCGTTCTTCTACAAGAACAGCGTTAATGGTGTTGTACGGCATGGCCATTTTGATCAACCCGGCCCTTTCCATATAATTCACCAATTCGTCACCGATAAGGTGCTGTACTTTCTTATGATAAGGTTTTGGGGGGGCGGACAGATACCACCCCATCCCCCGGTTTGCCAGTTCCCACCCGGCACGAAGAAGCTCAATGATGTCACGCACTTCCATATCTGTTCTCCAGCTCACTTGTCTAAGTTGATCGCTGTCAAAAGCTTGTTCACCCGAACCATGTCCTCGGCGCTATGAGTAGGCCCGCTGTGGTACAAACGACCACACTCTTGGCATTCGAAGAGAAACCCTCCAGCCAGCGGTTCGATGATGAAAGACACTTCAGAATGGCACTCGCAACTCAGATGTAAACCATCAATGTCGACCGTGGTTTGAACCGATTCATAATGGTCGACACTCGGTGCAAGGTAGTGCTTTGCCGTTTCAGTAGTCATTTAAATCAGCCCCAGGCGCTCGAGCTCTGCACGGAGGTCAGGGGCGAGGCTGTCAGGCTTAAAGGTCCTCCAACCCCCGCAAGATACTTCGTGAACTTGCCGCTGAGTTCCTGTTTCTGTGATCCAGATTTGTCCATGTTCCTTAGCAGCATTCATTGCTGCCTCACGGGTCCGGTGGCTTTTAACGTCTCGGTCTCTGCCTACGCGGAGACTATAAAACGGAGCGTTTTTGGTGGCCATTCAGATACCACCTTCTTCGACTGCCGGGCGATTTGTCGGATCAAGCCAAGCCAGAGCATCCTTCTCGCATGCTTCGCGAGACTCACTGAACCCGGCCAGTTCCATGACCCGGCCATACTCGGCTGCCAGGTATTCATAGGCGTCGGCTAGGTCTGTCAGGAGCTGGGCTGCGTCGACATTTCCTGAATGGAACAGACCCTTTGCTTGCATTCTGACTTTGGGGATTCCTTTGATGTTCATCGTGTTCTCTCTTTCGCTGGGGTCGGTAATATTTCAATGAGTTGAATGTACCATTATGCCGAGTGACGCAACTCTATGTGCTCCCCCGGCTTGGTAAATCTAGGAATGACAGATCGCACTCACGAATGCGGATCAGCTGTCGTGATTATGCAGGGGGGTAGGGAGATCCAAGAATGGGTGGCCATCCTGCTGGTGGACCTTCCCTAGGTCTCTCGGTTGGTGAGTCACCGGCGGCTATGTTAGGAACTCGACGAGTTGTGGGCCGCTGATGATAGTGACATGGGACCCTTTTATCGCGTGCCAAGCTGATTTCGGGGTTCTCCCTGTATGAATGAACAGGCCTTTGCATTCCTGTTGCCGGCATTGCTCGGCAAATGCTCTAACATGGTCTGTGCTGATGAATTTCTTGTAGCGTTTTGCCTGGATGAGTACCAATTCACCGCCTATAACCGCCTTTCCATCAATCCCTCCATCTCGCGAGTAGCTTTTGTTTCGAATGATCGTCAATCCTTGCAGTTCCAATGCGCTCAAAATGAGCTCCTCAAATGTGTATGGGTCGATCTTGCGGAGGTAGGCTATCCGGGCCTGCCACGTCGGTATTCCCCGAATTTTTGCCAGCACCGAACCAGATTGTTCGATCCGAACCTCATGTCTTCCTTTTCTACCCCTAGGCCTGCGGGCCGGGTTTAAAATTACGAGCATAGCTAGCAACACAACTGCAACCAGAATCGGCCAGGTCTGCAGGTGAAGAAGAAGAGATGAAAGCGGCTCAGTGAATGAGGTGGAGGATGGAAGCACAATCATGGTAACGCCCTTGGTGGGTGGTTGATGAAAGGCAGGGAAAGCTCCCAGACAATCACCGTGTGTGAGAAGAAGAAGGCGGGGCCTTTGGCCCCGCTGTTAGTTTCGGATCGCGCTATTCGCCGGCGTCCAGGATTTGGTAGATACCGATGGCGGCAAACTCTTGCTCTAATTGTTCTAGTTGCCGAAGGGCATCCGAGTTGTCCCCTGCATGTTGATGATCAAGGCACGTAGAAATGCGGTCCCAGACAAACAACACCTCTTTCATGCTGAGGGATGATTCGTGGCTGTCAGTAAGCAACTCCAATGCTTGCGATGTCTCCAGACTGCTTACCCGGGATAGGATCGCAACGACTTGGGATCTGGTCATAGGCACCTCCATTAAAGATGCTTTTTGAAGAACCTTACAGCCAACCAGAGGGATACAGAGGATAGCACTGCGCTCGGTACCAATATCCAGTTGGGGTGGATTGTGAATGGAATGGCCAAGTACAGCCCCCACCCACACCACATGCACGGTAAAATCATACGCTTGGCATAGTGGTGCCTTAACCCAGACTCCCGGGCCCCTCCGTATTTGCGTAGATCCCGGAGCATCAACCCATCAAAAAAGGCCACAAACATGAATAGCCCATACAGTGGCAACGAAAACAGCAAGATCACCGCTCGGATTAGGCAGACGATAGAGATGTAGATGGCAGCGAGCAGGTATTGTTCGAAAACTTTCATCGACGCAGACCAAGTGGTGAGCCATCTATACCTCGCAGGGTCTAGAACGTCTGGCCCCATAGGGGAACCCGTTACGGCCTGCGTGATGTAATGGATTGCTTCAGTCGGTGTCCAACCAAACAGCGCTGCATTAACGAAGTCTGCATTCAGATAACCCGCCTCGTCGATCACCATTTTGAGGGCGTGCTGGGCGCCTTGCTCAGGCCAGAACCATATCATGCCGCACCATTCAATAATGACGCCGGTGACGGTGGCCCCTACAACCATTCCGATGGAAATGATGACAAACGAGAGGATGTCGATCCGTTCATTCGGTGTGGCCATCAGGCAACCCTCGCAGCCAGTTCATCGGGGAGGCCAGCTGCAGTTTGACCAAAGGGGTTATTGGCCGCGGTTGGCCTGTCTATGCTCTTCCAGGATCTCAAGTTGTTGTACCAGCTATCCGAGGTCTGGTAGTTCGATTCCATCAATGCGCAGATCTCTTCCACGTCTTTCGGGATCGGTATGTTGTCTTTCCTGTCGTCCATCAGCGGGAAACGAAGCTTGTAGAGCTTGGCGCCATCGAGTAGTGCGAAGGCCTGACCTTTGGGCAGGCGAATAATGTCGGAGGGCTGCAGTAGTGGGACCTGGCGTGTGCCGATGGTGTCCGAGTTGTTCGACTCGAAGTGAATGGTACTGGTCACGTCGGAGTTATCACGTGCAGAGCTCATTGCACCCAACTCGCTTATCGTGACCTCTGGTAACTGGTTGGTAAGAAGCTCAGCTGTTTCTATGGTCTTGACGCGCAGCATGATGATCGCATTGAAGTTTGACAACATTTGCTGGGCTTTGGCGGCGTTGCCAAGTTTGGCCTCTAGGTCGAAAACTGACTGGGTGTAGGCTGTGAACCTAACCCCAGAGCCACCGGACTTGTTGAGGATCGGGATGGCGAAGTCTGTCGCCAACTCATTGAACTCGTCACAGTGGAGGTACACCTTCGGCAACACACCATTTTTGGCGTCCACAAGCCCTTTTTCCATCCCGTATTTATACAGATAGCCACAGGTAGAGAGCAGGTCGGACAGCATGGAGCCGCCAATGGCTTCTGCTACGGTCTTATCTGTCATGGCATCCAGACCGATATAGACCACTGCCTTTTGCCGCATAATGGTCATCCAGTCGATGATGGGTCGGGAGTCTTTGGCGTCGTATGTTGGGGCCACCAGCTCCACCAGCCGGCCGGATGTAACTTTCTCCACGAACGGCAGCAAGGATGCAGTCAGCTTGTCAAAGTAGGTCTTGTCGTACTGAATTGCGGATAGCAGGGCCAGCAGCACAGGATCAAAGATACGCTTCCCCTTGATGTAGGCTTCCAGGGCTGCTGTTCGCTTGGTCCGGCCTTGCATGTGCCGGGGAGGAGCCTTCATGTTCAACTCGATAGTGCTCACGTCCTCTCGCCAGCGAGTAATCCGGTGCTTCTCGAAGTAATACTCGCTGTAGTCGTTGAAAAGCGGCTCCATGTCAGCAATGTCGCCTTGGATCTGCACGTAACTTGGTCGACTACCCATTGCAACCCGGGCTTGTGCAACGATGTTCACGAATCGCCAAGAGAACTCCGCAAATGCAGCACTGTTTCCCTCACTGGCGAGTTGGCTGGTGGCCCGAGTGGCTACTTCCGAAATCCTGGCGAATGAGCCCACGGCGTTATAGCGGCAGCTTATGTCGGGGAATCCTAAGTGGAAGATGTAGAACGGGCGGTTGTGCCTCTTGGCCTCCGTATAGAGACGTTTTAGGATGCCGGCGTCTGATTTGGGGTCCATGAAGACAGTGCAGCCATCGCCGCGGGCAATATCGGATGCGACGTATATCTCGGCGGCTCGGGTTTTCCCCACTCGAGTTGTGCCAATGACGATTTTGTGCGCTACCCGTTCCCCTAAATCTTCGTAGACATCCCTTTCATGAGGCTCAACAGCATGCATGATCGGCGATCCCCCAACGGGGGGGAGGGGGCGTACCGGATTCCAAGGACTGTCCTTGCGAAGCGCTTTGGCGATGGACTCAGCCAAAAAACCTTTACCCTCCAAGGTAATCTCCGTCTGGCGGGCCAGCTTACTTATATTGCTGGGCTCCAGGTACTTCATCGCCTTGATGGATTGCGCCTCAATCATCCGTTGTGTGTGAATGGGCTTCCACTCAAAGCCGCGGCCGATCCAGTTGAGACGTTGTGAACAGGGAACGTCCTGGGGCTTCATCTCGTAGTAACTAAGGCGCGTAAGGTTGCGATGGTACTTGCTGACGGTCCATCCGTCGTGAAACCTGCTGAGGGCCCCGGCCGCCAATATGCCGCCACAGGCATAGCTGACTGAGGGCGTCATCATGAGAGTGTGAGGCGCCCACATGCACAGCGCAGCGCCCCCTGACATGATCGCAGAGCTATAGAGCTCAACAGGCGGGCGTAGCAGGGATTCGATTTCAAATTTTGCAGTCATGGATGCATTCCATAAATGAGATATTGGGGGGGGGATCTCGCCGGTGAGCAAGGTTCACCGGCGTGGCGGTGGCAGATGGGAGGATGGCCATCACGGACTAGCTACTGAAAAAAACCAGACTTGGTGATCATGATCGGGTAGCCAGGGGCGCCTAGCTGATCGGCCAGAGCATCAGCATTCATTGGCCAGAGTTGCATGGGAGCTACCAGCTTTTGCATGTACTCCCACTCGGTTTGATTCCTTACCTTCGTCAACACTCCGGACGAACCGTACTGCTCCAACACCTTTCTATTTGCCTGGAACCATCTAATGCTGTACTCGTCTGTGCCTATGACGAACAGTGGCTGGGGGAGGTCCGGTAGCTCCTTGATCATCTGGGTACCGGGAAGAACTACCTGCTTGATGAGTTTAGGTTCAATAGGGAAGATCCTTGGCAGTGCTGCAGATGTGGGCTTGAAATTCTCCATAGCAGTTTTGAGGTTGGCCTTGATCTGAACCAGTGAATCCGGCTTCTTCAAGTCAGAGTAAAACTGATCATCAACCCAGTTCTTGATAGGGAAGGCATTCTCATTCTGGTAGATCACAATCCCTGGTGATGGCACATCTGCATGTGCACAGCCAGCGATCGTCGCCAGCATGATCCCCACAGCTGTCATTGCATGGTTTGTTTCACATATTGCCATTGTTTATACACCGACTTGCGATAGGCTGCGGCTTTCGCTACATCCGTTGGATTATGATACTGGCCGGTTGCTTGCCACCAGTTTCGGGATTTCTGGTAATGCTCTGATAGGTAGTCAGCAGCCGCGTTGAGGTTCGTCCATGGGTCAGTAGCCGCCCAAAGGTCTCCACCAAACCTCCCGGAGTGCCAACGCCAATTCACCTGGGCAATGCCGATGTCTACGGACCGGTGTCCCTGGTCAATTAGTCGCTTGCAAAACTGATAAAGCGCAACGCGGGTTTTGAACCTATACCCTTTCCCCTTGAAGTTGGCCGTCCATGGCCAAGGCACGATCCGCCCCTTGTTTGTCGGCAACTTACTTTCGGCCAACGAGATTGAATACAGAAGATCTGCCGGCACACGCTTAATCATGGCTACTTCATAGTAGGCTGGTGGTATCGGTGCTACTTGGTGCTTTGTACCCTTAACCTGCTTAGTTGCAGGGCGGCCTCGAACATCGGTTGAGGCGCTTCCTTGTGAGGGGCTGGCAAAGGTAAGTATGGCCAGAATAACTGCAGCACTGATCGCCCCTGTCCTCATGGCTTCAACTCAACCGTGTTGTTTAGTTGGACACGATATGCCACAGGTAACCCAGGTGCAGGTTTAAGGCGAGCATAGTATCCGCTGTCATAGTTCACGGTCGCTTTACCATCAGCCAGCATCTGAGTTGAGATCCCGATACCACGAGAGAAGGACAACAGATTTTCATCGGAGCTGGCATTGATGACGAACAGATCGAGGCGGTTGAGCTTGCTCGATCGGGTGGCGAGATTCTTGATGAACGCAGAGCATCTGACATCGCAGTTTGCAGCGTCAGCATAGGCAACGGTTCTAGTGTCCTTGATCGGGACCGCTACACTGTTGTTGCTTAAGCCAGCGGCCTTAGAGCTGTCAACCCCAGATTCAGCATTGCGCTTGGCCCAAGTTCTTCTCTCCGAATCAGACATCCAAACCGGGTGGTTCGGGATCAGCGTCTTGATGTATTGATTAACAGCCTCGTCAAACTTAACCTCCCTTGCCAGGCGGGCGCGTTCCATTTCGACCGAAAGCTTGGCATATCGGGTGCGATCAAAATCTGTCTTAGCGTTGATACCCATGACCATGAGTGGTGTGAGTTCTGGCTTATTCGCGTAGTAGGCGGCATTCGGTCCGGTGGACATCAACTCCTTGTACTCCATCCATTCTGATTGCTTCATCCCCCAGGCCTTGGATTGCCGCAGATCCTCTTTCGTCCACAGCAGATACGACGGCACGTCGTTAACGGCCTGTATAGTGTCGCGCTGTGTTGCTGATTGGCCAATGGTGGTGAGATTGGTATTTACTCCTGAGCGCAGCTCTACAGCTTGTGCAGATATGCCGAGCGTGCCAGCGACAATGGCTGATAAGATTGCACGTTTAAATTTCATCGTAAGTTCCTCAGTGGTAGAAGGCAACGCGAGCCATCCCGGCCGTAAATGAAGATTGAACCGTCAGAGTAGTAGGGCCTCGATGAGTCAATGTAAAGCGAACTGAGGCCGGCAATGTCTTGTGATGAGCATGCAGGGACGGTAGCCACTTTCTTCGGTTCACGCTCTGTCCCTCCGAAGCTTTTGGCTAGCGAATTGGAAAAGTTTTGGATGGTGCTACACCCACTAAGCAACAAGACTGTTGCAGAAAGTAAAATCCATCTAGGCATCAGTAGCCTCCGCTGGCCACGACAGTGAGAACCTTGTCCCCCTGGATGAATACAGCCTGCCTTGATTGACGGTCGGCGCTCTCCAAGCGCCACACTCCAATTTCATCACCAACTTGAAGTCGCTTAACGTCGTCGCCATTCATCATGGTGACAAGCAGGATACCGCCCCAATCATCAACATCGAAGAGCGTGTGACCATCAATGACTTTGACTAGCTGTGGTTTCCTAGCTGGTTGAATCTTCGTTTCATACTGGTGTGACTCTGCCGCGCGTGCTGTTTGAGGAATGGTCTGTGTGCCGGCATTCTTTAGCTTATTGATAGCTGCCTGAGATGCCTCCTGACTAACCCTCAATGTATCAACAGACTCCTGAATGTTGTCGACAAGTTGGCGAGTCTGCCTGGCCCATGTCAAACTAAGGTCTGTGTCCGTCGACAGTTTTTCGGTAGATGATTTTAGCGAACTCAGCTCTGAGTTAAGAGCTGACAAATCTGCTGACTGTTGCTGAACATGCCGCGAAATTTCACCTACAGCTGCATCTATTTCAGAGGTCCTGTTTACGGTGTTCGATTCGATCTTATCCATCCTTGCGACCATCTCAGTACGCAGATCATTGAAAGTCTGTTGAGTATTTTGATTTTTTGGGAGAGATAGAAATGTGTAGCTGGCTAAGCCAAAGCTGAAAACACCAAGAGCTAAACTGACATAGGCAGCAGCAATGGTTCTTCCCCCAATAGGGTCAGCATCATATCTCTCATGTCTGTATCCATGGTCATGATCCTGAGCCGGTTCGATCACGTGTTCATGTTCCGAGCTGGGATTGGGTACCGGCTGCTTTTTCTTTCTCATTCGACTGAGTATATTGCCCGATGATTTTTGCCTATCGCTAGACTCGGCATGGATAGACTCTAGCGGTGGTCCGAAGGTCTCATCCTGTATCTGTAATTTTGTGTCATCAGTCGCGAGTGGATCATCTTGGGTTATCTCTGGAAGAAATGCGTCACAATCGGTTCCACTCTCACTACGCTGGGGTTGAGTTTGTTGAGGGTGCTCGGTAACAGAATTTTTTTCATCACTGGTCGTTTGTTCCGTATTCTCTACCACTCCACCAACAAGCCAACCTGCACTTGAGTCTTCCCCCATGAGTTCTCTGGCAACATCCATCGGGTCGATCTCTGTAACAGCTTCGATAGCACCTGCCGAATCTAAGCCAGCGTCATATTGGTGATTGTTATTTTCATGAACCTGGTTGTTGCCAACTAACGAGTCACGTTCCGGAGTGTTGGCCGGAGTGGAAGAAACACCAAATGAAGAGAGAAGGCTGTCTGTCTCACTGCTCTTACTTTTGAGGAACTCGCTATCTTTCTTCATTTCTGTGCACCGCCATCTTCATTTGTAGAAGGATCTGAATCATGCAGTAATGGAACAAATGTGACCACGCGATGTACGGGGTCTACAAGCAGCAAAAAGGCATCGCCAGCAAGTGTCTTTAGTGCGGATTGGACAGTGACATATGAGAATTTTCTTTGAACGCTTGGCAATGGTAGTGTGAGCATCACCTTCGTGCTTTCAGGCAGATTAGACATCTCAGCCAGCGTGTACCCGGTCTGCTGAATCGTGTAATTGATCGCTTGCCCTACAGTCTCAACGGTGGGAGGAAATGAAAAGCTCACAACGGTAAGAAGCGGATTAGATTGGCGTACTTCCGGAGTGGTGTTGATAGTGGTGTAACGCGAAATTGCATACCGATCTTCTGGTGTAGCTGCGGTGGCACCCTGCGCAATCATCATCCAGATTGTCGCAACTGTCAGCGCACTTTTTACTGTCTGCATCTCAATGCGTCCATGGTTGATTTTAGTCGTCAATTTTACCATGACGAGAAACCGGAAAATGGGTGCAGTTTTGGCAGTGATTTTTTCTGCAATATGCTTTGTGAGACATATCGAACCTTGACTGCACGAACTGCGATATCCAGCAGAGTGAGCCATTGTGTGAGGTAGGATCTACGAAGAGGGAATAAATAATATAGGGAGGTGTGATGGTGCGACGGTATGACAGATAAAGTTAAGGCGCCATCAGGCGCCCTAATAATATTCGTGTATTTCTTGAAATTAAAAAGCCGGTTTCATTTCTTGGCAATTTGATTTGTTGTTGGGGAGGAATTTTCATTCCGGCCTCTGGCAGCCCCTGGGCCTTTCGTCGGGCCAGATTTACTCTGACTAACTGGCCGATCGTTTTTGCCGACGATCTGCGCGGCGTGGTTGATGTCATGTTCACCATGACGTTCCCAATGCTATCGGATCACTCCGGGCTGATCAAGGGAACTAATCGACCACCAATGAGCAAGGGGAATGGCGAAGGGAAGGGGGCAGGCTGCGCTGCCCTTAACCATTAAAGGGGGTGTGGGGGAAAATAGAGGGCCCAGCACCAAGGCGCTTGCGTATGCCTGTATATCCTCAGGGCGGATTGGGTTTCGATAGCCGCCGGCACTTGAATGCGGACCAAGCAACGCATGCCGAGTTATCATACTGTGTTGTTTTTTAATGTTTAAATTGATTTCTTTGCCTTGGCAGCGCTCTACCATTTAAGCAGCCAGGCGGGCTGGAATATACGAAAAATGGCCCCATATGGGGACAGGCGTCTTGCTGAGGTCAATCCGCATGGATCCAATGGGGGCCAACTTAAGAATCCAACACGTACTCGAGGAGGTTTGCCGGTCCGTGTTTCATAGGCCCTTTCATGAAATTGGTCGCTTGTATTGCGGAAACGCCGACCAACGGCTGGGAGAGGTAGTGCAATGAACGTGATCTGGATCATGTTATTTTTCAGATTCATGCGACCACTAGTAGTGTGGGCGGCATGCTGTCGTTGTGCCGCCTGTGAAAAAGGACCCGCAATAATTGCGGGTCTTTCCTATCTTCTCGTTCGCTTGGCGAACAGGCCGAGTTGAGAGTTTATATAGTCGAGCTGCGTTTGGGTTTCTATGGCCAGAGTGCACTCTGTTTCATCTAGCTTGAGATCAAACCCACTGTAATTCGATATCCTTCTGTTACTACCATCGACAATTTTCCATCTTAGGTAAATCCTATTGTAACTTCGATGTGGGATTATTCTTAATGGAAGAACATCTCGAATATTCAAATTAAGCTCATGGACGATATTTGAAATCTCGGCCTCTATATAGTCATCGCTCATCTGTTTCAGAGAGTTTAGACAGAGGCCATCTATCCCTTTCATCATGCCTCTTCGGCTATCGTTTCCTTCACGATTTCAGGTTCGATGTATGCGTCTGCTGGATTGCTCTTTCTTTCAGCTACGTTATGGATTTCAGGGGCGAATTCATGCCGGGTTTCACCACGCATGTGACCATTCGATGGCAAGATTCCAATCGACTCATAACGCTCTGCAGCGATGCGAGCTTTTTCGTTATTTGCTGACACATCATCTCGCGTGACAGGAGTGTGTCGATAGGATGCTGCGCGAGAAATGAGAGCCCTGCAGCCCCTCATAACGTCCCGAATGTAAGTAGTTCTTGCACTCGGGCTCAGCAGCGCGACATGACTTGCAAGCATGACAAGGCGAATGAAAGAATCAATTTCCAGGACTGCATAGAGGAATTGATAGTAGAGCTGACTACCACTACGAACCTGGTAGACGATTGGTTTCACGGAGAATGATTCAGAGGATGTGAAATTCTCTGGCACTCGGTCTTCCATGTAGCTAATCAGTGACTGCTTTTTGGTTTTTAACTCATCACGGAACTCTGTGATTGCTGTCCAGATTGAATCAAACCAGAAGTCTGCATAGGGGTTATCGAGTCGGATATCCCCTTCCAGAATCATCATGGATTGCGCCAACATGGTCAGATTGTGTGGGGTGAATTTCTTCTTCTGACCATTGTCGTCAGTACCATCTTGATCCGATTCACGCTTTACGCCGGAGAACAGCGCCGCTCCCTCATAGGTATGGATCTCGATCTTGATATGTGATCTGAGTCTACCCAGTTCGGTTACTCTGTTGTTCGGTGTGCTTGAGACCTCTTCATTACTGAGGGCTCCAAGAATTAGTTTGCTGCTCATTTCTTCTATTTCTCCGTTTGTTGATCAAATGATGATGTCGACAGCGTGGTATACCTGTGTTGCCATTTTTTTGATGCTGGGTGTGATAGTAATGTTGAGCCCCATGCCACTACATGCATTAGTACACCTCCTGACGTCGGCCTGGTTCCACTTTGAAATCCTACCCATAAGTACGCCTAGATGCTGGCCAGCATGCTTCAGTGAAATCTCCTCCCGCTCATCTCCTTGGTAAAATTCAACTATGAATCTGACGATCTGCGTGTAGAGATCAAAAGGGTCCATTACATCGAAATTTGGTTGGAATAGATTCAGCGTGTGGATCACGAGCCCTTCAAGACGGGGGTCTATTTTCGATGTGGGTCGACCTGGGGTGTTCTGTGTCCCCATCCATTGAATTGCCGAAATTGGTGAGCCCGTGATGATACCAATCTTCTTTCTGTGAATTTTCAGCATGGACAGAAGTTGCTGAGTTCGGATCACTTCGTTTAGCTGTTCCGAGGTCTCCCCAATGATCATGGCAATGTCAGGCGACAACCTTATGTGCTCCGGCAGTATCAAGGTAGCAAGAGAACCAAGCCTGCTGGGATTCATCCTGCAGTATTGGACTACTGACATGAGTTCATCCCTTTTCAGTAGGCATACATCAGCTAGGAAATCACAATTTGTGAAACTGCTGCTGATCAGGTGCAGCAGAAGGGCTCGGGGAAATTGAGCATCTGCGTCCACGTCTCGTGCAGGCATACCGCTTGCGATTGCATTGAACACGGGTCGTAGATCGATAGTCCCAAAGCACCCACTGGGGTCATCATGTATGTCATCCATCACACGACGTTTGAACTGAAGCGTTTTTATCCAAAATTCATTCTGGCAAAATTGCTCAAGCCCATACCCCGTTAGGTTGTGAGAAAATGGGGTCGCATATGAACGATGTAAGATGGCGTGCCTAATTATCTCTGCCAGGAGTGAGCCACAGCATGCGATCAATTTGTCCCGTTTATTCGACATCAAACTCTCCGCTGTTTAGTGCCACACTGATCGACATACGTCGTATCAACCGCATTAGTCTGCCACAAGCTGGGTGAATTGTGTTGTCGTTTGATTCGTCGATCATGGAGATGATTGCGGCGTTGGCCCAGGACGAACGAGATAGGTTGAATCGCAGATGAATTGATTCTGCCATCTCGTATTCATCGCGATATCCATTCCGGAGTGCCAACTTGTCCAGGCCGGCAGCCAGTGACTCGCTTCGTGATGATTGTGCGCCGAGCAGAAGTAGGGGAATTGCTCTGATCATTTGCATCCTGCTGGATACGCTACGCAGATCAACACAGAAGCCACCATGGGTTAGTGTTGACAGTTTTATGCCATATGTTGAAGAAATGGACTCGGCGGTTAGGTAGATTGCGTGATCCAGAAATGAGAGATCTTGTTGTGCTTCAGAGATGTATTCTGGTGCCGTAGTGATCGCGATGTCTGGTTTGTTAGCGACCAGAAATGAAATGGCCTGGCCAACAGTGTAACCCTCGATGGGGCTCGTTGGATTGTTATCCCACTTATCTTGACCGTCGCAAATTTGCGAGAGAAGGGCGGCCACGTTTTTGATTTCCATGGCCGATGCTAACCGGAGCTTATCCGCACCAAACGTAACGATGCTGTTCCAGCTTGCTCTGTAGTCACGAATAAACCGCTTCGACGAGGCTATCACCTCTTCGTAACAACTAGGTGTATCAATTGGAATTTCAAGCTGCTCGTTGCCGTAGAGCTCTGCAATTGCTAACAGTCGCTCCCCGCCATCAAGCCTCCTAAGATCCAAGTCTTCTTCTAGCCCGTTCACAAATTATCCTCCCGCAATCACCACAAATTTTGTGTCTTTTTTTTTGCGATATCTATCTGATATCGCCGAGTGTTATGAATCTATTTGCATTGTTAAAGTCGAGGTCAAGCATCAACCCCTCTGTACCATGTGCTGTCAGTACCATCACGTGCATGTCAGCACGTTTTCTCATACCAACAATCTCAGCTGTGATCATTGTGCCCCCCAGGATAGAGCGCTCGAACATCAAAACCGATGCAAGGGCATGCTGAATTTTGGATACTGCCTCGCGTCTCGCTTTCGGATCCAGGTTCTTGTTTGCGCCATTTTGGTCCAGAAAGGTATAGAAGATACCTGGACTGACAAAGCAGAGTCGGCGTTCTGAAACGATGTGTACCACGCCAGCTCTAGTATTGACCGGGAGGGCCCCGGTCATGATCTGTGCACGTAGCCACTCAATAAACTGGTGTGCAGTATCAGCTCGACCAGAATTTGTTTTTTTGATAGAGATCGGCGCGGATTGTCGAGTCTCCTGGTGTGTATCCGGCGTCTCATTTCTTTGAACGAAGTTTTTGAAGTCGTCGCTTTTAGTCTTCACCGTCAAGGGGTACTCAACGTTGCCTGCTCCATCTTCGGCGGCTAGTTCATTGAAACTCAGATCACCGGTGAAAGTTGGTGGGACTTGCTCATTGCGCTGTTGAGGCTGTAGCTCCATGCTTTGACCGGGTTGGACCTGCTTGGCCTCAGGAGCGGTGGTGTTCTTCGGTACCGTTGGAGTAGAGGTGGCCTTCTGTTCCGAACGAACTTGTGATTGAGCTGGTTTAGAAACCTGCTTCATGTCGCTTGTTGATGAGCCAGCCTTGGACGGCTGAGCTTCTCCGGGGATCTGATGATGATATTGTTCATCAACAGATGGGCACAGAAGCCTGCCGGTGTAGACCGGTAGCTTTGCATCTGGGTCTAGCACCTTGCGCTTGACCAGCACTACCGCAAGAGGCTTTTGATTTGGCGCGAACATGAGCGAGTGCATTGCCTTCCCATTCACGTTAAGTATCAACATGCCGTTGTCACCCATAGTGTCGTAAATCAGGCTGGTGTTATCCGGCAGGAACTGGTTTTCGGTACCAAGCGCAGAGCGGATGCACTCTACGAAACGCGGGGCGACACAAGCAATGAAGTGCTGGGATACCCAATAGGGTGAATTTTTCTTGTTAGGCTCAAAGTCACGCAGTGACAATGTAATTCCCTTGATGGCCAGGGCATGAATTTGTGGCCTTTTTGCAAGAGAGCTATTCACAGAGGCTTGCGCAGCTGTGGCTACAGGGGCATCTTCCATGGCGTCTCCTGTTGATTGAGAGTCGCACTCAATCACGCACCGACCGATATTCCCCCCCAGCTCCATTGCTTTTCCACCGATCGTGGCAAGCCATTCATCGCGGATGAGTGATTTTTTCCAGATCCAACTTAGTGCTGCTTTTGGCATGATCTGGAATATGAGTGGAAGGCTCGCGACTTCGTGGACGCCGTGCTGGCGGCGGTCATTGTATCGATAGATGTACTTGGTTCCCGGCGCCATAGGGCCGAGGTGTGGCAACCAGGGTGTCATGCTTGAGCCCTTCATAACCACAACATCAACATCAGTGAGGAGCTTGCCAACATCGTGCAGCGCACCCGCTGATGTCATCGCGAAGATATATAAGGCCTGCCATTGAGAGATCTGTTCCTCTCCATCGGCTATGTATAAGAATCGACCTGCGATCCGGGCTGAGTACACAGCCACTTCGATGCTGTGCTCTAACAGACCACCAAGGTGAGCATGATGATGTCGTTCACTCGCGGGCAGGTGCTGGCACCAGGCCGCAAGATTTCGAAAGAGCTCCATGTAAATTTGATTGAACCGGGTCTCATCGAGTTGCGTGAACGCACTCAAGTTTTGCAGCAGGGGCATATGGCGTTTTAACAAGGCATCAGGGCTTTCTGCGACGAGGGCACCACCGCTTAGTGCATTTGCTTGTTGTGTTGGCTCTGCGTGTGATTTGTTATCGATTTGTCCGAATTGTTGCCTTGTTGACCACTTGAACCACCAATTACGCACGCCTGCCTCTCCTTCACTTCTTGTAGTATTTTCTTCCAAACACTGATCACTCTAGGGTCAGCCTCTGGCATCACTTTTCTCTGGACTTGTGTTGGGTACATTCGACCGATGAAAGAGTGAAGGGCTTCATCTTCAGGGTTCCAGCTTTCCCCCTGGCAGTAAAAGTGCAGCCTCCCTAATGAACAGCTTGCTATCGCCATATGGGCGGCGGCTTCCGGTGTTTTCTCGGTTTGTAGGCAATGGCTTGCCACCAGTAGCAACGGAAGTTCATTTTTGGGGGCCATAGAGCTGGGCGTTGCTGAGTCGAAAATTGCACAGTGGGCGGAGAAATCTCTGATCGCTGTGTATAGGACTCTCATCTCTGGCTCAAGAGCAAAGTTGAGTTTTTCCTTCCCGGTCAGAAATTCGTATAACTCACCCCAAGGGTTCACCGCTTTCTCTTTAACCAACACAACAACCCCCCTTTAAGTTTTGTGGCATTATCTAGCAACTGAGGACGAATAAACGGCTGTCAATTTAGAGGGGGTTTTTTATGGCGGGTGTTTGGATTGTAAAGGGGGGGACGCTTCAACCCATTCGGCGTCTCGAGAAGTCTATAATCTTGCATCCAGACAACCGCGATAGCCTTGAGACGCAGGAGCTTCTTGCAACGTTGCACCACAACAAGTATTGGCTGCTCTGTGGGTGTAAGAAACCGGACGCGAGGATGTTTGTGCGCCAGGTAGCAGAAGATAGGTACCTGATAGTTAATCACCATGAACATGGTCACCATGACCCACATTGCCCTCTGCGCACGTCTCTTGGGTTGGGAGGCACATCGGAGGATTCTGGCCCTGATGCCGGCGACAATACGACCGCGATGAAGCAGCCAGAGTATCGCTTGCTCTCTCCATACCGCAAGATAGACCTGCTTTCGTTGGATGGTGATGTCATTGATGATGCGGAATCACAGCGGAGTGCTGTTCTTGATGAATTGGGCATATCACCAGTTGATAATTCGGATAAACCAAAGCGAACTCATGCCGAGAACCCCGCACAGAAGGTAGACGTTCTCTACAAGCTCCTCTGGCAACTGATGGACGATTCGTTCTGCACCTATCGTCACCACCGGCAAAAGATCTCGATTAACTCTTTGCAGATGAAGATACGAGCGGCAGCGTATCCACTAAATCTCAAGGGATTTGGGTGCTTGCAGCAATTCACATTTGTTGGGGAGCAGGGTTTGGACATGCTTCTTGGCCAACTGAATCGTGCCCATAAACGCGACCCTAAGACCCGGCACCAATTCCTCTTCTTATCGGTGATCGCCGACTACACCCTGTTTAATGGAGCGGCATCTTGTGTTTTGCTCAATGGTTCTGCACTAATGTTGGGGCAGGCTAAGCGACCACCATTGTTGCTAAATGGTATGCAGTCAGGTGATGGCCCGTTCATGCTGGCTGTAACCTTCGGATACGATAAGCCAACCGATGAGGGCCCCTCAATCCTCCGTTGGGCGTTGCAACCACTCGCCAGTGCAGAGACACCGTTGCCTGTTGCCAGTTGGCCGGAGCGCCTTATCGTTATTGAGATGGCTCGCTGCCTGGACAATATTGATCCCAACATCAGCACACGTTACCAGCTATGGTTGCACAAGCCCGTTTTACCAATGGTCGATCGGATGACTGGAGTCTGGATCCAGCCTGCGATCACATTGATGGCCAAAGACTCTCGCGGTGAACGTTGCCGTGTTGCCTTCAGGCTCCAGGGGGAGGGTGATAATATCGAAGCCTACAAACGAACCTTTGAGCACGTCCATACCCTGGATCTGGATAGCCCCAGTACGTTGGCCAAGTCATGTCATGAGATGTTTGTCATCGGAAAGGGAGTGATGGACCTTCACTATCGTGCGCTCGACAAAGAACGAGTTGAGCAAGAAGCAATGGAAGAAGAGAAAAAGTTAACCTATAGAATGCAAAATAGGGAGCTTGAAATTCGTGAGGCGCTATCGTACCCAGATATACCCCCGATGCCGATGGACTCTCCAGAGTATGAGCCTATCCCCTATGATGAAGACTGGGAACGTAGGATTGCGGATCCGGACGACTGAGTGGCCGGCAACAAAGGAAAAAAAAACCACGCCTGAGCGTGGTTTTTTCGTTTTTTAACTTCGGGCCTTAATTCGAAGGATGCGTGAACGCTCAAAAGCGGCCGCATCTTCCCGGCAGATAAACCAGAAACGAATTGCAAAGGCTAAGCCGACGACTTCAAGTGCTAAAACAATGTTGATCCACATAATGAGATCCTTGGCCAAAAGGCCTGGTTGAGGTGGCCCAGATGGGCGGGTTGGAGGTTGGCAGCCGCGGTAAGCGGTACAGGCTGGTTATGCCATCGCCTGTCAGCTCACTCTCGGGAGAGAGTGGTTTGGGCTGTGCGCGTGCGAGGGCGCTCAGGCCAAACTTGACAGTCTAAGAACGACAAAACGCAGCCAGGGCTGCGTTTTGTGATTGAGGTGACTCCGATGCATTTCTGCGTGTGCTATGCGGATAAACCGAAGGAGAATGAGCACTTCGGGTAAATTATCCTATCAGCGGCCGTCATGCAACGGCAGTTATTTATTGCCCATGATGTTCGTGACCAATTTCTTGAGCATCCCGGGTTCTTGTTGCCCTTCCAGGGGAATGGGATGACCCTGTTCACTGTTTGGTGAGTGACGGCGGGACCGTTCTTGCCTATCACGCTCTGCCCGCTCCAGCGCGACACGATAAGTGATACTGCCGCGCATAAAGCCAATCAAGGCGTTGAAGCTGAGGCAAAATGCCTGGCACAGTCTGCGGCTTGTTTCATGCTTGTCTTTGGGTGAGCGATTGTGGGTCAGCAGCTCCATAAACTGCAGGTCACGGTCGCTGGGCCCATCTGGAATGATGATGCCTGTTGGAGGGGTGATGTCGAACACCTCCAGGATCGCTTTCTCTGGTGAGTAACTCATATCGAAGACAAGCTGACGTAGCCTTGTGATGTGCTGCCGTGCTCGTTCTGCTCGCCGGTCGGCCTCGATCATCTCTAGTTTGGTGGCACTCATACCCGGGGTGCATAAGGTGGTAGCGTTGATTGGCTTGATGTTGACCGCCAGATACCCTTTTTGTATGGCGCGGGCGCTGAACTCTACGATCATGCCGACTTCGGGGGGAGTCTCACCTAGCCAGTTTTGAGGGGTAATGAAGTAATCGGTGCCGGAGATGTCTGCGATAGTGCCGATGGGGCCCGTATCATTGATCACTGTACCGACGACAAAGCCGCGTAGAGGGCCAAATGCGATGCTCATGATTTACTACTGCTCCTGGTAAAGCCAGAGGCGCGAGATAAGCGGCTCATTGGCGGTTGTTTTTGCTTGCCGCGGAGGGCGTTTTTGGGTGATGTCGTAGTTTTTAAGAAGACCGATCTTCACTTTCTGAGCTCCGAGAATGAGAACCGGGGTCGATGCTACTTGCATACGGCGGCTGTCTCCGTCCACCAGCCAGGCTTGCGGATGGACTGGGTTGGGGCGCCGGATGACAAGGCGAGCATCATCGGAGAGGGCGGATAGCAGCACAATTTCATCCTCTAGCTGTGCAGACCATCCCGCTGGATCGATTACATGACGAGGGGGCGAGTCCTGTGATGCCCTGAGCGTACCGATGATCTGCTGTTTGGTCATTCTCTGCATGGTGTTTTTATGAGCCCAACAGAACGAGATTGACCGGGCCGTGTCGCCGGCGACGGTGATTTGTCGGTAAAACTGCAAAGTGATCAGCCCCTCGAACATGCCTTTGCTATGCAGAAATTCCCACCGAGTATTGGGCCCACCGATTATCGTGCTTGAGTTTGTCACCAGGTCTCGGAAGGTTCTTCGGTCAGCATTGATTGCCTCGATTATACCGGCGAGCTCCTCGCTGTGTCTGGAATGAATCTGTATAGCTCCCGGCAAGCGGTACACGAGGCGAGTGTTTTCACCAGCGTCAGCGTACAGATGGCCCCAGGCATGGTGAGCAGTATACAGAGCCTCGATCCCGTGAGCCGGAGTCACCGGGATCGAGGGCGTGTCGTAACGTGTCTCCTGCTTCGGGTCGTGTGGGGGGAGGGCAAAGGTGCTGCCTTGGATGAGCTCGCTGTCGTCTATGAAGTCGCGCAGCATTGCCAACAGCCGGTGTTGACGCTGCTCCAGGATGCGGAGTTGTGCAGCCAATTCGTATTTATTCATGGGGCACTCCATTGAAGGGCTCAAGCTGGTGCTATTATGACCAGCAGAGGATGATTTCTCAACCAACATTCCTGTACCCTGTATTCAATTCACGCGAGCCCTTCGGGCTGCGCACAAACTCTAGACTACTTTGATTTATACCTACCCCCGAGTGCTCGGTTAGACTTGGTTCCGACACTTCTGCCAGACCGCGCACGCGCGAAGAGAAAGGGGGAGAGAAAGAAGATAAAGAGAGAAAAAAGAGATTCTTACTGAGGCCTCGGGGTATATGAAGAGAACATCGGTTCAGCAGGTTGGAGTCTTGTATCATTTTAGGCTTTAGGAATGTTGGTTGAGATTTGTATTGTGGTCACATACCTCTACCGACTCTACCCTGTAGACTCCTCTGCCCTATGGCCACCAGCGTACGACATAAAAAAGCCCCGCACTGCGGGGCTCTCTCTTGAATGTCAGTCTATACGCTGCATTCACTGTTGATCAGACCTCATTGAGTGAGAGGTAAACCTTGAACACTGAGCCAGTTCAGCACCGCTTCGTGTAGATTCTGGTCTGACTCCATTTTCAGAACAGACTCGAGAATCACTCGAGCCAAGCAATCTCCATCACTCTTATCAGCATGATCGTACTCGAAGATGCATCCAAGCCGGGTGTAATCAACTAGCTCGGCAATCCAGGCTGAGGTTTTGCCACAAGCAGTGACCAGGGCATCCATTAAATTGCTTGCCCCCCCATCGTGTATGTGCGGAGAAGTCTTATACGATCCGAGATCGCTTAAGTGCAATTGCCAAGTGTTTGCCAACAGGTAGCCCATAGGGCACTGTTGCAAAGTTAGCGATGAGGCAGCCTTTTGTCTTATTCAAAGGCCTTACATTTCAAAAACTCTGCTTACC
>NZ_JAPDBE010000036.1:0-50238 GCF_027705025.1 Aeromonas sp. D3
AAGCCAAGGCCACAGAAATACAGTGTAAAAAAAGCCAATAAAAACAATGCCAGTCAGGCTTAACTGACTGGCATTAAGCCATTGGCTCGCTTTTTTATTGATCCCCTGGCCGCACTTCAGAAAACCGGCCCGCCGCCGCTAACCCAGTTAACCGGGGAGCGCACTATGGCCAGATTATCCTTATCACTGCTGTTACTGACCCTGCTGGCAAGCGGTGCTTCGCAGGCCAGCGAAGTCACGCCACCCGCCCCCCTCGACTACTGGCAGAACAGCGACTGGCAAGGGCTGCCCGATAGCACCCAGATCGACAAGCAGACAGTGCTGTTCGCCAAGCACGACAGCGACAGTTATGTGGGGCTGGCGATCCTGCTGCCAGACTGGCAGCGCAGCGGCCAGCTGTGGCAACTGACACGGGCCCTCGGCCGGCTCGGCTTCGATACCCTGCTGCTGCTTCCCTCTCCCCAACAGGCGGAGCTGGACCCCGCCGCCGAGAAGAAACAGCAGGCCATCGACGACTTTCGCAAGCAGTTTGCCGCCCGCATCATCAAGCTGGGGGATGCCAAGCTGCAAGAAGGGGGCTTCAAGCTGATACTGGCCCAGGGCACCAGCGCCGCCTGGGCCACCAATCTTATCGCCAGCGAGCAAGTGCCCGCCCCCGATGCTCTGGTGCTGCTCGATGGCTTCTTCCCGAATGTGCAAAGTAACCAGACCCTGGCCAAGCAGGTAGCCCAGGCCACCATGCCGACCCTGGATCTCTATCAGGAAGAGGGAGGACGCTGGCCACTGCTGGCCGCCGAAGCTCGTCGCAGCGAGAGTCGCCGCAGCCACAAGCTCAACTACCGTCCCTACGCCTTGATGGAGCTGGATGAAACACCGACCCGCATTCAGGGTTGGCTCACCCACCTCGGCTGGCTCTGACCTCGGCCTGCCCCAAAATGCCGCCAGCGTCACAGACAGCGCCATTGATTCACCATTGACGGCGTTCGGACTGGCTCCCTGGCGCCCATATTTGGCATCATGACGACTCCAATGGCAGGAGGCGTCATGCAGCAGATAGTTTTTCTCGATAGCGATACCCTGGATGCGGGCATCACACTGCACCGGCCCGACTTTCCTCATCACTGGCAGAGCCATCCAAGCACGGCCCCCGAGCAGGTGGTGGAGCGGCTCAGGAATGCCAGCATCGCCATCATCAACAAGGTACGCATCGGCGCCCCTGAGCTGGCACAACTGCCGGATCTCAAGCTGATCGCCCTGGCGGCCACCGGCAGCGACAACGTGGATCTGGAGGCATGCAGGGCAGCCAACGTCGGGGTGTGCAATATCCGCAACTACTCGGGCCCCTCTGTGCCGGAGCATGCCATGGCACTGATGCTGGCCCTGTCGCGCAACCTGTTTGCCTGGCGCCAGTCCCTGCTGGAGGGGCGCTGGCAGCAGAGCGGCCAGTTCTGCTTCTTCGACCACAACATCATGGATCTGCACGGCAAGCAGCTCGGCATCATAGGCAAAGGTACCCTGGGTCAGGCGCTCGGCGAACGGGCGCAGGGGATGGGCATGATAGTGCGTTACGCCCAGAGCCAGACAGGCGCCAGCCACGACGAAGATCGGCTGCCGCTGGAGGCGCTGCTGCAAAGCTCGGATGTGGTCAGCCTGCACTGCCCGCTCACCCCCTACACCCACCACCTGATCGGCGAACGGGAGCTGGCCTTGATGAAACCGGGCGCCTTGCTCATCAACGTGGGCCGTGGCGGCCTGGTGGATGAAGCGGCACTGCTCAAGGCGCTGGCCAACGGTCGCCTCGGCGGCGCCGGTTTCGACGTGGCGAGCGTCGAGCCGCCGCCCCCGGATCATCCGCTGATGCAGGCCCTGCAATACCCCCATTTCATCCTGACACCCCATGTGGCCTGGGCCAGCGAGGAGTCGATGCAGCGCCTCGCGGATCAGCTGATCGACAATATCAACGCCTTCGCCGAGGGACGACGCCAGCACCGGCTGGTCTGAGTCACATCATGCAAAAAGGGGCCTGTTGGCCCCTTCCTCTATTTGTCGCCAGCACGCCGCAAGGCGGGCATCAGTCGTCATGGTGCCATCTGTGTTTCTTGTGCTTTTTGTGCTTCTTATGTTTCTTGTAGTGATGCTCGTCGTCGTAGCGGTTGTTATTGCTCTTGTGACCATCCCCCGTCTTGGCACCGATGGCCGAGCCGCTGGCCCCCCCGACACCGGCCCCGATCAACTGGCCAGTGCTGCCGCCGACGCTCTTGCCGATGGCCGCGCCACCCAGTGCACCGACGGCGCCCCCCAGGGCCGCCTCATTCTTGTTTCCCTTGTTGGCGGTGGCGGCGCCACCGGCCGCACCGCCGAGTGCCGCACCGACCAGGGCACCGGTATCGCCCCCCAGCTCTTTGCCAATCATGGTGCCCGCCACACCGCCTGCACCGCCACCGAGTATGGTGTTGAGGGTTTCCGAGGCCTGCACAGCACAGCTCATCAGCAGCAGGGAGCCCAACAGGGCCAGGGCACTCATGCCGCGCTTTTTCATCTCCATGGGGTACTCCTGTCAAACCTGATTAATTTCCCCTGCACTATACAAATGGCCACCCGCCGCGCCAGTAGCGTAAACAGCCTGACATTTAATCCAAAGGAATCCCGGCAAGACGTCAGGAAGAAAAATCAAAAATTAACACCATGAAAATAAAGATAAAAAATCTCAGTTCGGCACAAGGTGAACGCTATTTAGTCCAACGTCAGGCTGTCGCAGCCCGGCAGGGGCATGCAGGGATCAGACAGATATTGTCACCCCGGGGGATTCAGGCTCACCGCCAGTATCTGGATATGGAAAGAGATGCCAGCGATCCCGACCCAGTCGCTTGCTCTGGTAAAGGTATTCGTCGGCCCGCTCGAACAGAAAAAGGCCATCATCCGGGTAGTGGGCGCCACCCGCGCTCAGGGTGACAGGGGTCTTGAACTCCCGCCACTGCTGGTTGCGTACCCGCGCCAGCAGATGATGCAGTCGTGACTCCAGCTCGTGGCGCCCCCACGGCAGCAGGGCAGCAAACTCGTCCCCCCCGATCCGATAGACGGCGCCAGTGCCAAGCTCGGCAGTCAGCAGCTCGGCTACCCTGCAAAGCACACCATCCCCCACGCTGTGACCCCAGCTGTCGTTGATGCACTTGAAATTGTCCACATCGAACAACACAAGCCAATAAGGCGTCTGGGTCTCGTCCAGCTCGCTTCTGCGCTGGGTAAAGGCACGTCGGTTCATGATGCCGGTAAGGGGGTCGTGCAACAACGCATCCTGCCCTTGGAGGAAGCTGGCCCGGACCTGGTCAATTTCACTCAGGCAGCTGTGCACAAACCAGGTGTTCAGATGGTTCGAGGTTTTGGGGCGGGTGGGATCTTGCACTATGCCCGTCAGCGAGCCGGAAACCAGTGCCTGCTCCTGACGGAACACCCGCACCAAAAAACTGATGCTGCAAAACCAGATGATGAAAAGAGAGAGCAGCGGCACCACCACCATCAGCAAGGCTTCATTGAGGCTGTCACGAAACTGGGCTGGGGGCAGGTAGATATTGAGATCCCAGTCGACATCCTCCAGCTCACGCTTGAGGTGACGTCCATGCCAGATCACATCCAGCCCCAGCAGATGAGAGTCTACCGTCTTATTGGCTTTGTCATAGAGCGCCATCTTGCTGCCCACCACCAGCCGGTTACTGCCTCGTAGGCTGATGTAGATGGCTGCCTGATTACTGCCCATGGCCCGTTGCAATGCTTGTTGAATGGAGTTGACCGACATGTCCACCATCAAGAGGCCGAGCAGTTTGCCCTCGCCATCCTTCACCCGTTTGATCAGGGTAAGGATAAGCTCTTGGGAGCTGTATTCCTGATAGGGGCCAAACCAGACCAGTTCATCCCCTTTCATCGACAAAACCTGATACCAGGGGCGACTTGCGGCGCGGTATTCGGCCGGCTGTATCCAGAGGGGATAACTGCTGATCCGATCGAAACGCGAGTTGTAGAAGTAGATGTAATGGCTGTCGCGTTTGATCTGGTGGGCAACGGCCCAGATAGGATTGTCGGCCGGTTCACCACGGGCGATGGCAGCCTTGTCCAGCGATGCCTCCAGCACGGCCAGCTGACGCTGGTTGGCCAGCACCAGCTCATGAATGAGCGCCGCCTCAATGGAAGAGATCATGTGGCCGTAACCGGCTACCGTCTTGTCGATACTGCGCAGATAGCTGACTGCTGCCAGAGCCAGGGTGACCACAAGCACCAGCGCCCCCAACAGGATGGAGAATGACGTCAACACATAGTAGCGCCGGGTGAGCAGCCATTTGATCATCGCACCTCCACTGAAACAGCTGATGTGAAGCGATTGTATGGTGAGAAGACAAGATGAATCGTTGATTGAAATCAGCGGAAGAACCGCCAATTGATTAAAAACTCTAGAATGTGAGGCGGCTCATTCTTCCCTGCCAACCAATATCCACGGAGAGTAAAAACAGTGACCACTGGGCGTTGACGGTTAAGAGGTAAGCGAGTGTTATAGTCTATAGCTTGCACAATCGGAGCCGGATGGCCTTGCAACGACCACCGAATGCGATTATCTGTCAAACAAAGGAGATGTTATGAGCAGTCCGTTTATCGAACAGATCAAAGTACGTCGTACCATCTATGCCCTGGGCGACCAGGTGTCTCACACGCCGGAGCAGCTGACGACCCTGATCCAGGATGCCATCAAGCACAGCCCCTCCTCTTTCAACTCCCAGAGCTCCCGCGCCGTCATACTGTTTGGCGCCCAGCACCACAAGCTGTGGGATATCGTCAAGGCCGAGCTGAAGAAAATCGTGCCACCGGACGCCTATGCCCAGAGTGAAACCAAAGTAGATGGCAGCTTCCGCGCAGGGTTCGGCACAGTGCTGTTTTTCGAGGATACGGATGTCATCAAGGATCTGCAGCAGAAGTTTGCGCTGTATGCCGACAACTTCCCCATCTGGTCGGAACATGCCACCGGCATCGCCCAGTTTGCGGTCTGGACCACCCTGGCCCAGGAGAAAGTTGGCGCCTCCCTGCAACACTACAATCCGCTGATCGACGAAGCGGTGCGCAAGGAGTGGGACCTGCCCGCCAGCTGGCTGCTGCGCGCCCAGATGCCTTTTGGCAGCATCGAGCAACCGGCTGGCGACAAGACCTTCATGGATGATGTAGTGCGGTTTCGCGTCTTCAAATAACCCGGACCCCACATCCGCTTCAAGCCCCCGCTGGTCGGGGGCTGCTTGTTTCCAGACGCCCGTCAGGTCAGCAGGCCAACCTGCAACATACCCTTCTCGTCTTCTTCCACACTCACCTGACGCCAATCCTGGATCACGGCCATGACGGCCGGATCCAGCAACCGCTTGCCTCCGACCTGCACCACGGCGCAGCCGGCTCGCAGGGCGCTCTGTATGCCAGCCGGTGCATCCTCGAACACCAGACAGTCGGCGGGGGCAACCCCGAGCCGCTCAGCCCCCAGCAGATAGGGTTCGGGGTCCGGCTTGCCATGAAGCACGTCCTCCGCTCCCACCAGCAGGGTAGGTAGCGACAAACCGGCACTCTCCAGCCGATGGCGGGCAACCCTCTGGCTGGCGGAGGTGACCAGCGCCCAGCGCTCGGCTGGCAAGCGGCTCAGCAGAGCCCGGCTGCCCATGATGGCCTCACCGCGCCCGGTGTGATGGATCTCCAGCTCATCGAGCAGGGCCACCTCCTGCGCCATGTCCAGCTGCGGTGCCAGGGCCCGGATCACCTCCCGCGAGCGCAAGCCGTGACACATGGCCAGCACAGGCTCAGGGGCCAGCTGATGACGTCGGCACCAGAGTCGCCACACGGTTTCCACCTCGTCGGTGGAGTGAACCAGGGTGCCATCCATGTCCAGCAACAGGGCCGCAGCCCGCAGGGTGAGCCGGGTCATGACGAAGCCCCAGCCAGCACATTGCTGAAGGCCCGCTGCTGGGCACTCTGCTCATAACAGGCCAACGCCTGCTCGGCATTGCTCGCCCACACTTGCAAAGGCCCGACGACGAAGCCTTGCTGCAGCAGGCTGGTCAGCAGTTCTCCCGTCTCCGGCGCAGCCAGTGGTTGGGCCATCACCAGGGTTCCCTTGATCAGAAACAGATAGCGTTCGGTAGACATGATATGGCTCCTTGTTGCACGTCAGAGCGGGCAAATGGCCCGTAACGAGACCATTAGAACAAGGCAGTTAGATAATTTATAATCAATTAATCGCCACATTGGATAACCAAACGGAATGAAATTCGACTTGAGGCAACTGCAGGCATTCGTGATGCTGGCCGAGACCGCCAACTACCGGGAGGCTGCCAGCCGGCTGTTTATCACCCAGCCGGCGCTGACCAAGCAGATCCAGGGGCTGGAGCTGGCCCTTGGCAGCACCCTGTTCAACCGGGGTCGCCATGGCGCCCAACTGACCGCCATCGGCACCCAGCTGCTCACCCAGGCCAGCGCACTGGTCGAGCACGGCAGGGGATTTGAACGCCATGCCCTGGCGCTGGCGAGCGGCATTGCCGGACGGCTCAAGATTGGCTTCGGGCTGTCCAGCTTTGCGCTGGCTCCTTCGCTGGTCGCCCGCTTCAAGCAGCAGGTACCCGATGTGATGGTACACATGCAGGACATGACCTCAGCCACCCAGCATGAGCGTCTGCTGTCGGGTCAGTTGCAACTGGGCTTCATGCGCAGACCACAGGCCCCTCAATTGCAAGAGTACAGATTGCTGACCGACCGGCTGGTGCTGGCCGTTCCCAGCCAGATGACGGGGCCGGATCCGGCCACCTTCGACGTTGAGTCGGCCCTCGCCAACCAGCCCCTGCTGCAAATGGTCGGCCATCGTTGTCCTGGGCTGAGCCAGCAGATCGCCAGCTTCCTTGGCGCCAACCGGCTGACCGCCATAGTCCAGGAAGCAGAGGATATACAGACACTGGTCGCGTTGGTGGCCGCCGGGATCGGCAACGCCATACTGCCACGCAGCGTCAGCTTTATCGCGGGCCAGGGTGTCACCCTCTACCCCTTGTCCGGGCCAAAGTCAGAGTGGGAAATCAGTCTGGTCTGGAATTCCGAGTTTGCCGATCCTATTCGCGATCGATTCCTGCAGCTGGTCATGGCGGCACATCCCGCACCTCAGCAGGCAGAGTCAGAAGGGATAAAGCCTCGCCACGGTCCCATTATCGAATGTGGCCTTCACTCAAGGGTTGGGTAATGAGGGACAAGCCACGCTGTGGCAACGGTTCTTCCCCTCCTTCTTGGCCGTGTAGAGAGCCATGTCGGCTGCGGCCAGCAGCTCATCTTCCGAGATCAGCACCCGCTCCGGGAGCTGGGTAGCAATGCCGATACTGGCGCTGAGCCGGGCATCGCCCAGCTCATTCATACTCAACTCCTTGATCCCGAGGCGAATCGCCTCCCCCATCCTCAAGGCTGCCTCCTTGCCGGTATTGCCGAGGACCACCGCAAATTCATCGCCCCCGAACCGGCTTGGCAAATCCGCAGGCCGCTGGCAAAAGGCGTTGAGAAGGTGACCCACCTGCCGCAAGAGATCATCTCCAACCTGATGGCCGAAGTGATCGTTGCACGCCTTGAAGTTGTCCAGATCAAGCATGATGAAGGAGATGGGCGTGCGCTCCCGCATGCTGCGGCGCCACTCGTTATGCAGAAAACTGTTGAACAGGCGCCGGTTGGCAAGACCTGTCAGGGGATCATGCTGGGAGAGGTGGGTCACATCCAGCTCCAGCAACTTGCGCTCAGTGATATTGATATGGGTGATGGTATAAAACTCGACATCCACCCCCAGCACGGGGGAGACCCGCATCATGAACCAGCGCTGTATATCCGGGCTGTGGCAGGGATACTCCAGATGGAAATGGTCCTGTTCGCCACAGAGCACCCGGCGGATCCCCTCTGCCGCCATCAGCACCAGCGGCTCGACGGCGCTGTCGAACACCCGCAAGTAGTTGATACCCAGCCAGTCATACCCTTTTGGCATGCCGTTTTGCTCGGCAAACCGGTTCCAGGCGAGGTTGGTGTAGTGGATAACCCCAGCCCGATCAATCACGGCGATCTGGTCTTCCAGCGAGTTCAGCAAGGCTGCCAGGTACTGCGCCCGTTCGGAAAAGTGAAACAACGAGCCCTGAAAGTAATCCACCATGACCATGATCCTGAAAAAATAATAAACGGCATATACGGCAACAAACGAGTCAGTACTAGAAGTAAAGCTGCCATCCGTCACCTTGCCAACAAAGGTGGCGCCAACGAACAGACAGGGCATGGCCCGGTATTACCCTATCCGATATGGCGCATCAGCATGAAAAGAGCTGTGGATATTCGCAGCGGCAATCGGGCAGGCCAGCCTCAGTGGCCACACCACTGCCGTTCACAGGGCACCCCATCCCCCTCTCCGTCCATCTTGGTGTTCGGGCAATGTCGCAAGAACCAGATAGCCTCCTCGCAAGAGGTCATCTGGGAGCAATACTCACGACCATCGCACTGATAGCTGAGAGCAGAGGTCTGTGGCGTGCTACGGGAGGCACTGCCTTCATCACCAATGAAGGAGGAAACCGGCAAGGGGACCACAGAGTCGGTCGAAAAACGGGAGTAGAGGGAGAACAATCCCACCACCAGCAGCAGGGGGATCAATTTGCCACGCCAGCTGCTCTTGTGGCGATAGACGGGGCGAGGGCGGGATGATGCTGGTTGTGGCGATCGGGTGCTGGTCTCTCTGCCGAGCCGGGGGGATGCAGAAGGTGGATTGAACCCGTCCGCCAGCGACAAGGGTCTGTCGGGAAAGAACACCTGCACGGCTCTGGGCTTGTCATCCTTGCCAGTGCCTAACTGGTAGGAGACGCGCTCCCCGACGTTGGGCAGCGAGCCATCGGATTGCAGAGCCGAAATGTGCACGAACAGTTCGCTCCCTTGCTGCTCGCCCCCCTCCTGCTCCGGCGTGATAAAGCCGAAGCCTCGCGCCTCGTTCCAGCTCGCGATCCTTCCCTGATAACGCATGCCCTCATCCTTGTGGCCATCAATGCTGACACCATGTTGCCCTAAAACGGCGCCAGCTCAACAGAGGCCTGGGGACAAAATGTCAAAATAGTGAGCGAAAACAGCCTTGACCGGCGAGATCACTCCAGCTGGGCCACCTTGATGATCTCGGCAATACGACCGAGCAAGCGCAGCGAGGTGTGATGCTCGGTGGCATCCGCCGCCGCGCAGGCATCCTCCAGTATGGTGATGGCGTAGTCTCGATCGTGCCCCTCCCGCGCCGCCGCCTGAATGGCCCAGCTGGTGCTGACCCCGCACAGATAGAGGTGATCGATATGATTGGCCCGCAGTGCCGGTTCCAGTGCAGTGCCATAGAAGGGGCTCACTCTGGGCTTGGTCAGCACCAGATCACCGGGTTGCACATCCAGCTCGGGGTGAAAGTCGGTGCCATTATCGGCAAGCGACAGAGCCCCAAACTGCTTGGCCCGGCCAAACATAGGGGACCCCTTGGGTTGCAGCCGGTAGCCGCCATCAAAGCCGACCTTGATCAGGATCACCAGCCAGCCGTGGGCGCGGGCATGGGCCAGCGCCTGATTGGCATGAGCGATGGCGTCTTGTTCCACCACATGGGCAGCCGAGGCAGCGATACGTCCGTCCGGGTGGGCAATGTCGTTGATAAAATCGATCACCAGCAGTGCTTTGTTCATCACTTTCTCCTCTGCGCAAATCAGATCCGGCAATCTTGTTCACATCATTCATACCAGCCCCAGTGCGTAGCGCAGCGCCATCTCCTTGAGCGGGCCTGCCTTGTCCGCCAGATTGAGGGCCAGATTGCGAGCCAGCTTGAGCGGTCCTATCTCGTTGCTGAACACACCGTAAAAGAGATCCATCCCCGACTGCATCAGCAGGTTGTCGGGGCGACGACGGCGCTCGTAGCGCTCCGCCAGAGCCGGCTGATACCAGTCGGCACCGGCTTTTGCCAGCAACCCGGCCCAGCAGGCCACATCCTTGAAGCCAAGGTTGACCCCCTGCCCCGCCAGCGGGTTGATGGTGTGGGCGGCATCGCCGAGCAGCACTACCCGACCGGCGTGATAGTCATTGGCGTGGCGCCGCACCAGCGGGAAACTCCCCTTGGCCGTGACGGTGAAGCCGCCGAGCCGGGCCGGAAAGTGGCGGCGCACCTCCTCCCCCAGCTTTTTGTTGCTCATGGCCGACAAGGCACGAATGCGGGCGGGATTGTCATACCAGACCAGGGAGCCATGCTGGCCGGGCAGCGGCAGGAAGGCGCGCGGGCCACTCGGGGTAAATTGCTGCCAGGTGATGTCTTCCTGCGCAAACTCGGTGGCGATGTTGATCAGCATGCAGTGCTGGCGATACTCGAAGCGGGACACGCCTATGCCAGCCAGCCGGCGCATCTGGGACTCGGCACCATCGCAGGCCAGCACCCAGCGAGCACAAAGCTCTGTGCCGTCGTCCAGGGTCAGTACCGCCTCATCCGCGCTCTGACGCAGGCTTATCACCGCTGCCGGTGTGTGGGTCTGGATGTTGGGGAAATCCTCCATCCTCTTGAGCAGGGCCAGCTGCACCAGCCGGTTCTCTATGATGTAGCCAAGCTGGGGCAGGCCGAGATCGGCCGCGTCGAACCGGGTGGCAAAGCCATCCAGCTCCCAGGTCTCCAGCCGGCGGTAGGGACAGAGCCGCATCTGCTGCAGGTGCGACCAGGCTCCGGCCTGATCCAGCATCGCCACCGAGGCCTGGCTGATGGCGGAAACCCGCAGATCCAGCGGCTGCTCGGGGGCGTATTGCTCGGGCAATTGGGTCTCTATGACCCGAATGGAGAGGCCCTGTGCCGCCAGCAGACAGGCGGTGGCGGCGCCGACCATGCCAGCGCCGACGATGGCGATATCACACTGTTCCATAACTTGATTCCTGAAAAGGGACGCACCGGACCAGAGTAGGCGGGGCCGGACCGAATGGGGACATGATACCGCAAGGGACCGGTAGAAACAGTGAGACAAATTGCGAATTGCTGCGCCAAATCAAGGAGAAAGCCCATACCCATACGGACAAGCTCCGGGGCAAAGCCCCCCATGGCGGGCTGGATATTAGCTAGGCAGTATCCAGATTGCGGAGTAAAATGCCCGGTCCTTTGACCATGCCGATTTCAACACAAGTCAAGAGAAGCAATGAGCAAGAAACTTCACATTAAAACCTGGGGTTGCCAGATGAACGAGTATGACTCGTCCAAGATGGCCGACCTGTTAGATGCCAGCAATGGCTACACGCTGACCGAAGAGCCCGAAGAGGCAGATGTCTTGCTGCTGAATACCTGCTCCATTCGCGAAAAAGCACAGGAGAAGGTGTTCCACCAGCTGGGCCGCTGGAAAAAGCTCAAAGCAAACAAACCCGGTCTGGTGATCGGCGTGGGTGGCTGCGTTGCCTCTCAGGAAGGGGAGAACATTCGCAGTCGCGCCCCCTATGTGGATATCGTCTTCGGTCCGCAGACCCTGCATCGCCTGCCCGCCATGATCAAGCAGGTCCAGGAGGGCCGTGGCGCCCAGGTGGACATCGCCTTCCCCGAGATCGAAAAATTCGACAGTCTGCCGGAACCCCGCGCCGAAGGTGCCACCGCCTTTGTCTCCATCATGGAAGGCTGCTCCAAATACTGCTCCTTCTGCGTGGTGCCCTACACCCGCGGCGAGGAGGTGAGCCGGCCGATGGATGACGTGCTCTACGAAATCGCCCAACTCGCCGAACAGGGCGTGCGCGAGGTGAACCTGCTGGGCCAGAACGTCAACGCCTATCGGGGCCCGACCTTTGATGGCAGCATCTGCTCCTTCGCCGAGCTGCTGCGCCTGGTGGCCGCCATCGACGGCATAGACCGCATTCGCTACACCACCAGCCATCCCATCGAGTTCACCGACGACATCATCGAGGTCTACAAGGACACGCCGGAAGTGGTCAGCTTCCTGCACCTGCCGGTGCAGAGCGGTTCGGATCGCATCCTGACCATGATGAAGCGCCCGCATACCGTGCTGGAGTACAAGTCCAAGATCCGTCGCCTGCGCGCCGCCCGTCCCGACATCACCATCAGTTCCGACTTTATCGTCGGCTTCCCGAACGAGACGGACGAGGATTTCGAGGCCACCATGAAGCTGATCGAAGAGATCAACTTCGACATGAGCTTCAGCTTCATCTATAGCCCGCGTCCCGGCACGCCGGCCGCCGACATGCCAGACGACGTCGACATGGAAGTGAAGAAGGTCCGTCTGGCTCGCCTGCAGCATGTCATCAACAACCAGTCGATGCAGATTGGCCGTGCCATGCTGGGCTCCACCCAGCGCATCCTGGTGGAAGGGCCCTCCAGGCTCGACCCCATGCAGCTGTGTGGTCGCACCGAGAACAACCGCGTGGTCAACTTCGAAGGGGCGCATACCCTCATCGGCGGCTTTGCCGATGTGGAGATCACCGAGGTACGCCCCAACTCACTGCGCGGTCGCTTTATCCGCGGTGAGGATGAGATGAACCTGCGCATCGCCACTGCGCCCCGCGAGATCCTGGCTCGTCGTCCCGACAATGTGCCCGATGCCCTCGGCGTGGCCGCCTTCACTCCCCACTAATCTCTTCGTGCCCATCTGGCCTTGCCGGATGGGCACTGCGTCAAGACGAGGATATTTTGAGCCGACACATAGCGACCCTGAATCTGCATCTGGAGCCCGCCGACAACCAGCGCCTTGCCAGCCTGTGCGGCCCCTTCGATGACAACATCAAGCAGCTGGAGCGCCGTCTCGGCGTCGAGATCAGCTACCGTGACAACCACTTCCAGTTGCTGGGCAAACAGGCCCAGGTGGATGCGGCGGCCGTCATCCTCAAGCACCTCTATGTGGAAACCCAGCCCCTCAAGGGCGGCAAGGTGACCGACATCATCCCCGACATGGTGCATCTGGCCATTCAGGAGTCGCGGGTGCTGGAGCAAGATGACGAACCGGCATCAAGCATCCCCTATGGCAAGGAGGTGACGGTCAAGACCAAACGCGGCCTCATCAAGCCACGCAGCCCCAATCAGGCCCAGTACATCGCCAATATCGTCAGCCACGACATCTGTTTCGGCATAGGCCCGGCCGGTACCGGCAAGACCTATCTGGCTGTGGCAGCGGCGGTGGATGCGCTGGAGCGTCAGGAGATCCGTCGCATACTGCTGACCCGTCCTGCGGTGGAAGCGGGTGAGAAACTCGGCTTTCTGCCCGGGGACCTCTCCCAAAAGGTCGACCCTTACCTGCGCCCGCTCTACGATGCCTTGTTCGAGATGCTGGGGTTCGAGCGGGTCGAGAAGCTGATGGAGCGCAACATCATCGAAGTGGCGCCGCTCGCCTATATGCGCGGTCGCACCCTCAATGATGCCTTCATCATCCTGGATGAGGCCCAGAACACCACCACAGAGCAGATGAAGATGTTCCTGACCCGCATCGGCTTCAACTCCAAGGCGGTGGTGACCGGTGATATCACTCAGGTGGACCTGCCACGTAACGCCAAATCCGGTCTGCGCCACGCGCTGGAAGTGCTGCAAGGTGTCGATGGCCTGTCGTTCAACTTCTTTGAATCCAAGGACGTGGTTCGCCACCCTGTGGTGGCACGCATAGTGCAGGCGTACGAAGCGTTCGATGCCAAACTGGCAGACGAGCAGGCGGCCAGCAAATCCCACAAGGAGAGTGCCCAATGAGTGTGACCCTGGATCTGCAACTGGCCTGCGCGGACACCGACGGTCTGCCCGGCGAAGCACAGCTGCAAGGCTGGCTGGACGGCACCATTCTCGGCTTCCAAGAAGAGGCCGAAGTAACGGTGCGTATCGTCGACGAGGCGGAGAGCCGCGAGCTCAACCTCACCTATCGCAGCAAGGACAAGCCCACCAATGTGCTCTCCTTCCCGTTCGAGGCGCCACCCGGCATGGAACTGCCGCTGCTCGGCGATCTCGTCATCTGCCGCCAGGTGGTGGAACAGGAGGCTGCCGAGCAGAACAAGCCGCTGGAAGCACACTGGGCCCACATGGTTGTGCATGGCAGTCTCCATCTGCTAGGTTATGACCATATCGAGGATGACGAGGCCGAGGAGATGGAACAGCTGGAGCGTGACATCATGCAGGAACTCGGCTTTGCCGATCCTTATCTGAACGACGAAGAGTAAAAGCGTAAAGGGCGGGAGAGTCATCGTCTTGAAACAGCCGATGGCCATCCTTATATCACCAAGACAATTCCGAATGTGTTCAAGCGAGTAACCAAGAGAAAAAATGACTGACGATCACCCTAGTACCGGCTCGCCGAAGAAAACCTGGCTCGACAAACTCAGCCAACTCTTCCAGGGCGAGCCAAGAGACCGCAACGATTTGGTGGATGTGATAGCGGATGCCGAGGAGCGCGATCTCATCGATCAGGACACCAAGGACATGATTGAAGGCGTGCTCGAAATAGCCGAGTTGCGCGTTCGCGACATCATGATCCCCCGCTCCCAGATGGTCACCATAGAGAAGTCCCAGCCGGTGGACGATATCTTGCCCGTGATCATAGAGTCAGGTCACTCCCGCTTTCCGGTGATCAACGAAGACAAGGATCATGTGGAGGGCATACTGCTCGCCAAGGATCTGCTGCCGTTCGGTTTTGGCGGCCACCATGCCAGCGAGCCGCTGCAGCTGGAAAAAATCCTGCGCCCGACCGTGATAGTGCCCGAGAGCAAGCGGGTCGACAGGCTGCTCAAGGAGTTTCGCGAAGAGCGCTATCACATGGCCATCGTCGTGGACGAGTTTGGTGGTGTCTCGGGTCTCGTGACCATTGAGGACATACTGGAGCTCATCGTCGGCGAGATCGATGACGAGTTCGACGACATCGAAGATGAGCCGGACGAGATCCGCCGCATCAGCAAGCGGGTCTTCGCAGTCAGCGCCCTCACCGAGATCGAGGATTTCAACGACTTCTTCGGCACCCAGTTCAGCGATGATGAGGTGGATACTGTGGGCGGTCTTGTGATGCACGCCTTCAGCCACCTGCCGAAAAAGGGCGAGGAGATCGAGCTGCAAGGATACCTGTTCAAGGTGATGCACGCCGACCGGCGCCGCCTGCAACAGCTGCAGGTGAAGATCCCCGACAACCATGTCGCGGCCCAGTCTGAAGCGCAATAAGTCGCTCTGACGCCCTGTAAGCCTCACGCAGCTGTCTTGCCGTGAAGCATCAGCGCCCCGCTCGTCGGGGCGCTTGCCGTTTGGTGGCAGGGCAAGCTGCCGCCCCTTGACACTACCGCCCTCCCTTACCTCAGTGAACCGTGCCCGTCTCCCATTTTCTGCCCGGCTTTTTGCTTGAACAGGTCCAGGCAGTCGGGAGGCTCGCCGTTAACCGCATTTACAGGTTAAGATACCGGCCAATCAAACTGTTATCGTCCAATCCGAGCCTGCATAGTCCGTGAAATCATCGCCCGTGAAATCAAAACTCCTGACCAGTCTGTTTGCCATGGCATCCGGCGCGCTCGCCGTCCTGGCCTTCTCGCCGTTCGACTACTGGCCTCTGGTCATCCCTTCCCTGCTCGGTCTCTATGCGCTGCTGGACAAGGCCAACCCCAAACAGGCGGCCTGGCGCGGTTTTGGTTATGCCATGGGCCTGTTCCTGCCGGGGCTATGGTGGATCCATGTCAGCATGACCATGTTTGGCGGCATCATGCTGCCGGTCGCCTTTGTATTGCTGGCAGGGCTCTCGGCTTATCTGGCGCTCTATCCGGCCCTGGCCTGCTGGGCCTTTGCCCGCTTCTTCAGCGGCCGTCACTGGAGCCGCTGGCTGCTCGCCTTCCCGGCACTCTGGCTGGTGGCTGACTGGTTGCGGGGCTGGGTGATGACAGGCTTCCCCTGGCTCTGGTTTGGTTACAGCCAGATCGACGGGCCGCTCAAGGGCTTTGCCCCCATATTGGGGGTGCAGGGCATCACGCTGGCACTGCTGCTGTCGACGTCCGCCCTCTGGCTGGTGTGGCAGAACCGCAAACCCGTCTGGCTGCTGGTGCCCGTTGCACTGATCAGTGCCGCCCATGGACTGATGCAGCTCAACTGGGTGACCCGGGGCGAGCCGGTCAAGGTAGCTCTGGTACAGGGCAATATCGCCCAGTCCCTCAAGTGGGATCCGGAGGCCCTGGTACCGACGGTGCGCACCTATCAGGATCTCAGCCGCGAAAATCAGGATGCCGACATCATCATCTGGCCGGAATCGGCGATCCCGGCCATCGAGAAAGAGATGGGCAACTACCTGGAGAGCCTGGACAAGGCGATGAAGGTGAACGATACGGGTCTGCTGGCAGGCATAGTCCACTACGATTTCGAGCAGCAGCGCTTCTTCAATACGGTGCTTGGCATGGGAGTGCAGGACGCTGACGGCAAGGAGGCGTATCACTATGAGCACAAGAACCGCTACTACAAGCACCACCTGCTGCCCATCGGCGAGTTCGTGCCGTTTGAGGATCTGCTGCGCCCCATAGCCCCCTTCTTCAACCTGCCCATGTCCTCCTTCAGCCGGGGGGACGAACAGCAACCGAACCTGATTGCCAAGGGGCTCAAGTTTGCCGCCGCCATCTGCTACGAGATCATCTTCCCTGAAGAGGTGCGCCGCAATGTGCAGCCTGATACCGACTTCCTGCTGACCGTTTCCAATGATGCCTGGTTCGGCACCAGTATCGGCCCCTGGCAGCACCTGCAGATCGCCCGCATGCGTGCCCTCGAGCTGGCACGCCCGCTGCTGCGGGGAACCAACACTGGCATCACGGTCGTCACCGAGATTGACGGCAGCATCATAGGTCAGATCCCGCAGTTCGAAGCAGGGGTGCTGCGCGCCGAGGTACGTCCCGCCCACGGATCCACCCCCTACCTGCGCTTTGGCGACTGGCCGCTGTACGGCATGACGGCCCTGCTGCTGGGGCTCGCGCTGGCGTTGCGTCCACGTGCCCATCCCTGGGCCCGTGAGCTCTGATCCGGCACGTTCCGACACCCGCACATCAACAAAAGAGGCGCCCCATGGGGCGCCTCTTGCCATTTCATTTCGCTAGTTGATGGTATTCAGGGCGAGAGCGGCTCGCGGTGATATTCGTGGCCACCACATTCGGGGCAGGTATCGAGTGGTTGAGGGTGCAGCACTGTATGGCGCCAGCCGCACTGCTCGCACACCATGACGCCGAGTCCCACCCAGTCTCCCGCTTCGTACACCCCTTTGTGTTCCAGCTCGTCGGCCAGCTCGCGCCACTCCACCTGGGCGCGGTCGGTCACATCCGCCAACCAGGACCAGGCGGTGTCTTTGAGGGCCAGCATGAAGGCGGACTCCTCCACGGCCTCATCGCTGCGGGCTTTATCATCGTTGCGGCTCAGCTCATAGTTGCCCAGATCCCGCTTCACGTATTCGGCGATCAGCGCCAGCTCATCCTGGGTCAGGTCGCTGGCGGCCTCCAGATAGGCCTGCACCTTGGCGATCATCCGGTTGAGGCGCTCCCCCTGGAACTGTTCGGTCTCCTGCCACTGCTTTTGCAACTCTGCAATGAAGGCTTCGTACCCTTTTTGACGTTTGTCCATGGTCGTTACTCCTCTACTGAACCCTGATCATGCCCGGCATAAGGCCTGACGGATGCTGGCGGTTGTTGCCGCCGCTGGATATGGGTATTCTATTGCGATTTCCCAGCTGATTTATCTATTCATTTCACAGATCCGGATGTCACCAATGCAAGAGCAATACGTTCCCCAATCGATCGAACCAGCAGTGCAAAAGCACTGGGATGCCAAGAAAACCTTCAAGGCCGTGGAGAAAGTAGACAAGGAGAAATTCTACTGCCTGTCCATGTTCCCCTATCCGTCTGGTCGTCTACACATGGGGCACGTTCGTAACTACACCATAGGTGATGTGATCTCCCGTTATCAACGCCTCAATGGCAAGAACGTGCTGCAACCCATAGGTTGGGATGCATTCGGTCTGCCGGCGGAGAACGCCGCGGTCAAGAATAATACCGCACCGGCACCCTGGACCTACGAAAACATCGAATACATGAAGAACCAGCTGAAGATGCTGGGGCTGGGTTATGACTGGGATCGCGAGCTGGCGACCTGCAAGCCGGATTACTACCGCTGGGAGCAGTGGTTCTTCACCAAGCTCTACGAAAAGGGTCTGGTCTACAAGAAGACCTCATCCGTCAACTGGTGTCCGAACGACATGACGGTACTGGCCAACGAGCAGGTGGTCGACAACTGCTGCTGGCGCTGTGACACCCCGGTGGAGCAAAAAGAGATCCCCCAGTGGTTCATCAAGATCACCGACTACGCCGAAGAGCTGTTGAACGACATCGACAATCTGGAAGGCTGGCCGGAGATGGTCAAGACCATGCAGCGCAACTGGATTGGCCGCTCCGAAGGGGTCAACATCCACTTCCAGATCGCCGATCAGGATGGCGACCTCGAGGTCTACACCACCCGTCCCGATACCCTGATGGGTGTCACCTATGTGGGCATCGCCGCCGGTCACCCGCTGGCCCTGCAGGCTGCCGCCACCAATCCGGCTCTGGCCGCCTTTATCGACGAATGCAAGAACACCAAGGTTGCCGAAGCAGAACTGGCCACCATGGAAAAGAAAGGCATGGCCACCGGCCTCTATGCCATTCATCCGCTGGATGGTCGCAAGGTGCCGGTCTGGGTCGCCAACTTCGTACTGATGAACTATGGCACCGGCGCCGTGATGGCCGTTCCGGGCCACGACCAGCGCGATCATGAGTTCGCTACCAAGTACGGTCTCGAGATCAAGGCGGTGATCAAGCAGGCTGACGGTGAAGCGCCGAACGTGATCGAGGCAGCCTACACCGACAAGGGCGTACTGTTCGCCTCCGGCGAGTTCGACGGTCTCGAGTTCCAGGCCGCTTTCGATGCCATCGCCAGCAAGCTGGAAGCGCTCGGCAAGGGCAAGCGCACCGTCAACTTCCGTCTGCGTGACTGGGGCGTCTCCCGTCAGCGTTACTGGGGTGCCCCCATCCCCATGCTGACCTTGGCTGACGGCACAGTTGTGCCGACCCCGGAAGATCAGCTGCCGGTACTGCTGCCGGAAGATGTGGTGATGGATGGCATCCAGAGCCCGATCAAGGCCGATGCCGAGTGGGCCAAGACCACTTACAACGGCCAGGAAGCGTTCCGGGAAACTGACACTTTTGACACCTTTATGGAGTCCTCCTGGTACTACGCCCGCTACTGCTCACCAGACTACGACAAGGGTATGCTGGATCCGGCTGCTGCCAACCACTGGCTGCCGGTGGATCAGTACATCGGCGGTATCGAGCACGCCTGTATGCACCTGCTCTACGCCCGCTTCTTCCACAAGCTGCTGCGTGACGCGGGTCTGGTGAACAGCGACGAGCCGTTCAAGCGCCTGCTCTGCCAGGGCATGGTGCTGGCCGACGCCTTCTACTACAAAGATGAGAAGGGCGGCAACGTCTGGGTTAGCCCGACCGACGTCAAGGTAGAGCGTGACGACAAGGGTCGCATCACCAAGGCCATCGACCTTGAGGATCGAGAAGTGATCCACTCCGGCATGACCAAGATGTCCAAGTCCAAGAACAACGGCATAGACCCGCAGCTGATGGTCGAGCGTTACGGCGCCGATACCGTCCGTCTGTTCATGATGTTCGCCTCCCCGGCCGAGATGACCCTGGAGTGGTCCGACTCCGGCGTAGAAGGCGCCCAGCGCTTCCTGCGTCGCCTGTGGCGTCTGACCTTTGAACATGTCTCTGCTGGCGCCGTGCCTGCACTGGATCTGGCTGCCCTCACCAACGAACAGAAAGCCGTTCGCCGCGAGCTGCACAAGACCATCGCCAAGGTGAGCGATGACGTGGGTCGCCGTCAGACCTTCAACACCGCCATCGCCGCCATCATGGAGCTGATGAACAATCTGGCCAAGCTGGGCTCAGACGAGCAGGACCGCGCCCTGATGCAGGAAGCGCTGGAAGCCGTTGTGGTCATGCTCTCCCCCATCACCCCGCACATCGGCTTCGAGCTGTGGAAGATGCTGGGCAAGAGCAACGACGTGGATCACGCCACCTGGCCGGTGGCCGATGAAGCGGCCATGGTCGAGACCGAGAAGCTGGTCGTGGTGCAGATCAACGGCAAGATGCGCGGCAAGCTGACCGTACCGGCCGAGATCAGCCAGGCTGATGTCGAGAAGCTCGCCATGGCCGATGCCTCTGTGCAGAAGTTCACCGACGGTCTGACAGTGCGCAAAGTTATCTATGTACCGGGCAAGCTGCTCAACATTGTCGCTAACTAATGGTGGCAAGGCCTCTCCCCTGCACTCCTTTTGTTATGGGAGGGAGCTCCTTGCTCCTTCCCCCTTGCAAACAAGCAGGTCGGGAAGGGGTCAGCTGACCGTTGCCAATTATGATGACGGCGGGCAGACGCCCGCCGTTCTTCACTTCACGCAAAGAGGATTTCATATGGGCACCACCCTCACTCGCTGGATGGCCATCGCACTGATGGGCTTGCTGTTGCAGGCTTGCGGTTTTCAGATGCGGGGCACCGCCATCCCGCCCGAGTTGATGACCATGAAGGTGGTCGGTGACAACAAGAGCGACTTCTACCGTCTGGTGACCACTCGTCTCAAGGCCGCTGGCGTACAACTCGCGGACAAGGAGGGCATCCCTGTGCTTACTCTGGCTGGCGTGCGCAACACCAGCCAGATTGCTTCGGTCGACTCCATCGGCCAGGCTCGCGAGTATTTGCTGGGCTACAGCACCCAATTCACCGTCTCCATGCCGGGCAAACCGACTCAGGTGTTTCCCATCACCTTCAACCGTAGCTTCCTGAACAAACCGGACGCGGCACTGGCCTCCTCCCGTGAGCAGGAGCAGCTGGGCAAGGAGATGCAGGAGCAGGCCGCCAGTCTGGTCATCCGCCAGCTAAGCCAGGTCAAGTTCTGATGCGAGCATCTTGATGAGAGTCGACCCCGAGCAGTTCGCGGACCATCTCAAAGCAGGGCTCAAGCCCTGCTATCTCGTTTTTGGCGACGAGCCTCAGCTCAATTTTCAAGAGCAGGCCATCGTCCCTGCGACCCACCGACTCAACCAGGCCAAGTTCTGATGCGGATCTATCCCGAGCAGTTTGCGGATCATCTCAAAACAGGGCTCAAGCCCTGTTACCTCATCTTTGGTGACGAGCCTCTGCTGAAGCTGGAGGCTATCGACGCCATCCGTCAGGTCGCCCGCAAGCAGGGTTTCGACGAGCGTCATACCTTCGTGGTCGAGGCGGGGCTGGACTGGAATCAGGTCTACGATGCCTGCCAGGCCATGAGCCTCTTCTCGGCCCGCCAGATCATAGAGCTGGAGCTGCCGGCCAAGGTCGACAAAGATCTCGCCGCCCGCATCAGCGAGATTGGCAAGCAACTGCACCCTGACCTGCTGCTGGTGCTCAGCGGTGGTCGCCTCAACCAGACCCAGATGAAGACAGCTTGGTTCGACAAGCTCAGCCAGGGCGGTACCTATGTGCCGGTCAATCACCCCGAGCCCCGCTTCTTTCCACGCTGGATGGGGGCCCGTTTCCAGCGTTTCGGCCTCAAGGCGCTGCCCGACGCCATCAACTTCATGTGTCACTCTTACGAGGGCAACCTGCTGGCCGCGAGCCAGGAGATAGAAAAACTGACCCTGCTGGCGCCGCCCCAGCCCATCAGCGTCGCCTATCTGCAAGAGACCATCATACGGCACGCCCACTTCACGCCATTCCAGCTCATTGATACCCTGCTGGAAGGCAAGGTAAACCGGGCCCAGCGCATTCTGCTTGCCCTGCGCGCCGAGGGCACAGAGCCCGGCATGCTCTCCTGGGCCCTGTGCCGGGAGCTGGAACAGCTCACCGAGCTGGCCCTGGCTGCCAGAGCCGGCCAGCCGCTGGTGGAGCACTTCTCACGCCTGCGCATCTGGCAGAGCCGCCAGCAATTGATCCAGCAGGCGCTGACCCGGTTGCCCTTCACCAAGTTGCAGCAGTTGTGGCAACTGATGGCCCAGCTTGACGACGCCTTGCGTCGCTTCGACACCGAACGGGCCTGGCTGATGTTGCAGACCCTCGCCCTCGGTTTTCGCGATGGCACTCCCCTGCCTTTGCTGGAGCCAGCATCATGATGAGCTCGCCGCCAGACCTGAAGAACCGAAGTGGTCCTGTTGCCAGCAAGCGATTTGACAACCCGGGGACAAGGTCATGCTGACAACACCCATCGGCCTGCTGGGCGGCACCTTCGACCCCATCCATATCGGCCATTTGCGGCCGGCCATCGACGCGCGCGACGCGCTTGGGCTGGCCGAAATCCGCCTGATCCCGAACCATATACCGCCCCACAAGGCCAGTCCCTTTTGTTCGAGCGAGCAGCGCCTCGCCATGGTCAGACTGGCTGCGGCGGAAAACCCGGGGTTTGTGGTGGATGAGCGGGAGCTCAAGCGGAACAAGCCGTCTTACACCATAGATACCCTGATGGCGCTGCGGGAAGAACTGCCCGATACCCCGCTCTGCTTCCTGATGGGGATGGATTCATTGCTCACGCTGCCGAGCTGGCATCGCTGGCAGGCACTGCTCGACTACGCCCACCTGGTGGTGAGCGTGCGCCCCGGCTGGCAACCTGACTACCCGACCGAGGTGGCCGACCTGCTGGCACGCCATCACACCACGGATGCCACCGCGCTGCACCGGCACCTTGCCGGCCATATCTGGCTGGCAGACAATCTGCCCATAGCGCTGTCGGCAACCCGGCTAAGAGAGCTGCTGGCGGCGGGACAGGATCCCCGTTATCTGCTGCCAGCCTCTGTGGCCGATTACATCCGGCAACAGGGCCTCTATCAGGCGGACTGAATGCAACTGGTGCCGACTATTGTCCGGGCCGGTTGCGCACTATATTGATCAACAGGGGCCTGGTTTGCCGACCCGGCACGGCCCCCGCTCCACTCCCCTTCTCCAGACTGGGAAACGGGAGTGACCATGATATAATCCGCCGCCCTGACGTAAGTAGCAGGGCGCCGGAATACAGGAGAGAATCATTGCAAGGCCAAGAACTGCAAGCCTTTATCGTCGACAAGATCGATGACATGAAAGGCCGCGACATCATCACCCTCGATGTGCGCGGTCAATCCAGCATCACGGACACCATGATCGTCTGTTCCGGCAACTCCAGCCGCCACGTCAGCGCCATCGCTCACAATCTGGCCAGCGAAGCACGCCATGCGGGGCTCGACCTGCTGAGCGTGGAAGGCCAGCTCACGGGTGAATGGGTACTGGTGGATCTGGGATCCGTGATAGTGCACGTGATGCAGGATGAGTATCGCGATTTCTACCAACTGGAAAAACTCTGGAGCGGTGCCGCTCAAGTGAATGCGCAATAGGGCACAAGTGTAACAAACGATGAAGATCCAGTTGATTGCAGTGGGCACCAAGATGCCTGCCTGGGTAGAGCGTGGCTTCGAAGAGTACCGTCGCCGTTTTCCCAAAGACATGCCATTCGAACTCGTCGAAATTGGCGCCGGAAAGCGCGGTAAAAATGCCGACATTCCCCGCATCCTGCAAAAAGAAGGGGAAGCCATGCTGGCCGCGGCCGGCCGCTCGCGCCTTGTGACCCTGGATATCCCCGGCAAGCCCTGGACCACGGAACAACTCGCCGTGCAACTGGAAGCCTGGAAACTGGATGGCCGCGATGTGGCCCTGCTGGTGGGAGGCCCGGAGGGCTTGTCGCCGGAGTGCAAGGCCGCCGCCGAACAGAGCTGGTCGCTGTCGCCGCTGACCCTGCCCCATCCGCTGGTACGGGTGCTGGTGGCCGAGAGCCTCTATCGCGCCTGGAGCATTACCACCAATCATCCGTATCACAGGGAATGAACCATGCACATCTGGCGCATCACCCCCTTATATCACCCGTATCACAGGGAATAACCCATGGGGTTTTTGTCTTCTCCCTTCGTCAGCCATAAGGTAGCGGCATGCTGAAGAATCGCATCGAAATGCGCGACCACAGCGCCGAAGGCCGCCTCTTCTTCCGACGCACCCTGGTCGCCTACATCGGCATGGTGGTGCTGATGCTGGTGTTGCTGGGCAATCTCTATTACCTGCAGGTCGAGTCCTTCGAAACCTATCAGACCCGATCCAACGACAACCGGATCCGGGTTGTGCCTGTGGCGCCGCCGCGGGGCCTCATCTATGACGCCAACGGCGTGCTGCTGGCGGAAAACCGCCCGGTTTACAGCCTGGAAATCGTGCCGGAAGAAACCCGGGATCTGGACAAGACCGCCGATGAGCTGATCACCTTGCTGGCGCTGCCAGAGGGGACCAAGGAGAAGTTCCTGGCCGAGGTCAAGCGTCAGCGCCGCTTCAAGCCGGTCCCCCTGTTCGAGAAGCTGACCGAGTATCAGGTCGCCCTCTTCTCGGTCAACCAGCACAACTTCCCGGGCGCCAGCATCGAGGCTTACCTCAAGCGTTACTATCCGTTTGGTGACACCCTCACCCATGCGCTGGGCTATGTGGCCAAGATCAACACCCAGGATGAGGCTCGCCTCAAGAAAGAGGAAAAATTCGCCAACTATGCCGCCACCAAAGACATCGGCAAGCAGGGGGTGGAGAAATTCTACGAGGATCAGCTGCACGGGGTAGCCGGTTATCAGGAGGTCGAGGTGAACAACCGCGGCCGGGTGGTGCGCACCCTCAAATTCCAGCCGCCCGAGCCTGGCAAGGACATCTACCTCAACATCGACATCCGCCTGCAACTGAAGGCTCAGGAACTGCTGGCCGGTCGCCGGGGCGCCATCGTCATGATGGATCCCAATACGGGCGCCATCCTGGCCATGGAGTCGAGCCCCAGCTATGACCCCAACCTGTTCGTGACCGGCATCTCCAACACCAATTATTCGGCGCTGCTCAACGATCCGGCACGCCCGCTGGTGAACCGTACCACCCAGGGAATCTATGCACCCGCCTCCACCGTCAAACCCATGATGGCGGTAATGGGGCTGAACGAAGGGGCCATCACCGCCAACTATCGCTACTTCGGCGGCCCCAGCTTCTCCATTCCGGGCACCACCAAGAAGTTTCGTGACTGGCGTAAATGGGGTCACGGCTGGCTCGATGTCTACCGCGCCATCGAGGTATCTGCGGATACCTATTTCTACGATCTCGCCTATCGGGTCGGTATCGACAAGATCCACAGCTATATGACCAAGTTCGGCTTCGGCCAGTATAGCGGCGTGGATCTGTATGAAGAGACCCGAGGCGTCATGCCGTCCCGCGACTGGAAGATGGCACGCTGGCGCCAGCCCTGGTATCAGGGGGACACCATCTCCATCGGTATAGGTCAGGGCTACTGGAGTTCCACACCGATCCAGCTGGCCAAGGCCACCAGCATACTGACCCAGAACGGCCACGACGTGACGCCACACCTGCTCAAGAGCACCGCCTCGCAAGAGGGCGTGGTCAACGCCCCCGTCAACCCCAATATCGCCCTTCAGGCCAAGAGCGACAGCTACTGGCAAGTGGCCAGGGATGGCATGTGGCGCGTCATCAACGGCCATGAAGGAACCGGGCGGCGTGCCTTTGCCAACACCCCCTACAAGGCTGCAGGCAAGTCGGGTACCGCCCAGGTGGTGGGCATGAAAGAGAATCAGGTCTACAACGCCAGCACCATGAAGGTGGAGCATCGCGACAACGCACTGTTCGTCGCCTTTGCCCCCTTTGATGCGCCCAAGGCCGTGGTGGCCCTGGTGCTGGAAAACGCCGGTGGTGGCAGTAGCATGGCAGCGCCCGTGGCGCGCCAGATGCTGGATGCCTATCTGGTACCGCCTGAGCCCCAGTTGCCACCAGCGCCCAAGCCGTCGTCCCCACCAAGCGAGGTCGTTCCCAATGAGTAATTCCTCACGGCAGCAGAGTCTCTGGTACAAACTGCACATCGACCTGCCGCTGTTGCTCGGCCTGCTGGCCCTGATGTCCCTCTCCATGGTGGTGCTCTACTCCGCTTCCGGTCAGGATGTGGATTCCATAGTGCGCCAGCTGGTACGCGGCGGCTTGGCCTTCGGCCTGATGATAGGCCTGGCCCAGTTGCCTCCCTCACTCTATGCGCGCTGGGCTGTCCCCCTGTTTGTGGTCGTGGTCTTGCTGCTGATCGCGGTGGACGTGTTTGGCCACATCGGCAAGGGGGCGCAGCGCTGGCTTGATCTCGGCTTCATGAAGTTCCAGCCCTCTGAGGTGATGAAGCTCTCCATGCCCGTCATGGTGGCAGCCTGGCTCAGTCGCCACTCCCTGCCTCCCAAATTCAGCCATGTGGTCATTGCGCTGCTGATGGTGTTGCTGCCGACCCTGCTGATCGCGGCCCAGCCCGATCTCGGTACCTCCATACTGGTGGCCGCTTCCGGCTTCTTCGTCATCTTCCTGGCGGGGATCAGCTGGTGGCTGATTGCTCTGGCGGTGATGCTGATCTGCGCCTTCATGCCGGTACTCTGGTTCTTCCTGATGCACGACTACCAGCGCCAGCGGGTACTGATGCTGCTAGACCCCGAGAAAGACCCCCTGGGTCGCGGCTATCACATCATCCAGTCCAAGATAGCGATCGGTTCGGGTGGCGTGTTTGGCAAAGGCTGGCTGCAAGGCACCCAGTCCCAGCTGGAGTTTCTGCCCGAACGCCACACCGACTTTATCTTTGCGGTCTTCAGCGAAGAGTTCGGACTGGTGGGCGTGGCTCTGCTGCTGGTCATCTATCTCTACATCATCAGCCGCTGCCTGTTTATCTCCATGCAGGCCCAGAACAGCTTCGAGCGTCTGCTGGGTGGCGCCCTGACCCTCACCTTCTTCGTCTATGTGTTCGTCAACATGGGCATGGTGAGCGGCATACTACCTGTGGTGGGGGTACCCCTGCCCCTGGTGAGCTATGGCGGCACCTCAATGGTGACCCTGATGGCGGGCTTCGGCATTCTGATGTCGATTCAAACTCACAGAAGGCTGCTGGCCTGATGAAACCATGGTGGCTGGCACTCGCACTGTGCTCGCTGGCAGCGGGCGCGACCGTTTCGCCCGAGCGACTGAGCCTGCTGGCGGAGCAGCAACAGGTGCCGCTGGCGGCGTTGCAGGATGCCGCCGCCAAGGCACAGTTGCGCCAGGAGATCTTGGACACCATCAGCCGCCCGTGGGAGGCCAAACCCTGGCATCGCTATCGGCCGCTGTTTGTGACGCCAAGCCGCATTCAGGACGGAGTCAGCTTCTGGCAACGCCATGCCGATGTCCTGGCGCGGGCCGAGCAGACCTATAGCGTGCCCGCCGCCCTCATCGTCGCCATCATAGGCATCGAAACCTTCTATGGCCGCCAGATGGGCCGCCACTCGGTGCTCGACAGTCTCTACACCCTGGGCTTCCACTATCCGGAACGCAGCGACTTCTTTGCCAAGGAGTTTGCCCAGCTGGTGCTGCTGGCCCGGGAGGAGCAGTGGCCCCTCACTACGCTCAAGGGATCCTATGCCGGTGCCATGGGAATGGGGCAATTCATGCCCTCCAGTTATCGCCACTACGCGGTCGACTTTGACGGCGATGGTCGGCGGGATCTGTTTCGCAACCCTGTGGATGCCATCGGCAGCGTCGCCAACTATTTCGCCGAGCATCAATGGCGCTGGGGCGAGTCTGCCGTCGAGCCCGCCTTGATCGGTCTGGCCCCCGTCAGTACCCTGCTCAGACCCGAGCCTGAACTCAAGCAGCAGTGGGCAGAGCTGGCCGCCGCCGGCATTGAAGTTGCCACACCGCTGGCGCCGCAGACGCCGGTGAAATTGCTGGCATTGGAACAGGCCGATGGACCGGAATACTGGGTCGCGCGCCACAATTTTTACGTGATCACCCGCTATAACCGCAGCCCTCTCTATGCGATGGCGGTGCATCAACTCAGTCAAGCAATCCAGGAAGCGTATGCATCAGAGCCACAAATTTCTCCCGCTCAGCCTGACCTTGTTGTTGGCCGCCTGTAGCAGCCAGCCGGAACAACTCCCCCTGCCGCAGGCGCCCATGCCCCAGGAAAAACCCCAGGTCATAGAGATACCACAAGCCACAGGGGCCATTCCGCGCCCCGAGCCCCTGAGTGCCAGCGGCAACCGTGACTACTGGATTGGCAAGCAGAAGAACGAGGTGTGGCGCGACATCAAGCACTATACCGAAGAGGGTACCGCCAGCTGGCTGGCCCCGGATCTGGACGGCCAGAAGACCGCCAACGGCGACGTGCTGGACAGCAAACTGTTCAGCGCCGCCCACCGCAACCTGCCGCTGCCCAGCTATGTGCGGGTCACCAACCTGAGCAACGGGCTGGAAACCATAGTGCGAGTCAACGATAGGGGTCCCTTTGGCAGTGATCGTCTCATCGATCTCTCCTACGCTGCCGCAGAGCAGCTGGATATGGTAGCGAGTGGCGAGGCCCGCGTGCGACTGGAGCTTATCAACGACACGCCGGATCAGATGATGATCATGGAGCCGATGAAGCCCATCCCAATGACCCCGACGACTGCGGCCGCAGCAGCGCCCAAGACGATATCGCAAGACGGCTTCCTGGGTGAACCGACCGCGCTGGCGATGGCAACCCCTGCCGCTGCTGCCGCGCCCGTCAAAACCACGGCAGCCAAACCGGCACCGGCCAAGGCTGCTGCCCCCGCCAGTAGCGGCGACGGCAAGATGATCCAGGTGCTGGCCAGTGGCTCCAAAGAGAGAGCCGAGGCCATGGGCAAGGTGATGACCCAGCGCTACGGCGTACCGTATCAAGTGGTGACACACAATGCCCTCTTCCGTGTCCTGCTGGGCCCGATCGCCGCCGATCAGCAGGCCACCCTGCTGGCACAGATCCGTCAGGGGGGGCTGGAGCAAGCCTTTATCGTCCCCTGAGCCGTGTGGCTCATATGAAGGTGGCCACCGCCATCTGATGGGTATCACGTCGTTTCCCGGCGTGATACCCACTATTGATGGATAAAAAACCAGGCCAGATGGCACGTCGGACTATGACCAACGGGCGCTTCTGGTATAGTTAAGCCCGCATTTTAATTTGGGTTACCCCCCATCCAGGCTCCAGGAATTTCAAGATGTCCAAATTTGCCCGTTCAGTTATTCTGGCCTCCCTGATAAGCGCCACCGCCCAGGCCAACACACCTGTACCCACACCGAACGCCGCCCCCATGGTCGTTCCCGCCGCGCCGGAGATCTCCGCCAAGGCCCATATTCTGATCGACTACTACTCGGGCCAGGTACTGGCAGAAGACAATGCCGATGAACGCCTGCCGCCCGCCAGCCTGACCAAGATGATGACCTCCTACATCATTGGTCACGAGCTGCTGGAAGGAAACATCAAGAACACCGACATGGTGACCATCAGCAAGAACGCCTGGTCCAAAAACTACACCGACTCCTCCAAGATGTTTATCGAGGTGGGCAAGCAGGTCTCCGTCGATGATCTGAACAAGGGCATCATCATCCAGTCCGGCAACGACGCCTGCGTCGCCATGGCCGAATTCCTGGCGGGCAGCACTGACTCCTTCGCCAGCCTGATGAACGCCTGGTCCGCCAAGCTGGGGATGAAAGATACCCAATTCAAAAACCCCCACGGACTGGATGAAGAAGGTCACTACAGTACTGCTCGCGACATGGCTCGTCTGGGTCAGGCCCTGATCCACGATCAGCCGGAGGAGTACAAGATCTACGCCCAGAAATCCTTCGTGTTCAACGGCATCACCCAGCACAACCGCAACCGCCTGCTGTGGGATCAGTCCCTGCAAGTGGACGGCATCAAGACAGGTCACGTCAGCCAGGTTGGTTACAATCTGGTCTCCTCCGCCACCAACAATGAAGGCATGCGCCTGATCGCCGTTGTGCTGGGCGCCAGCAGCGAAGGTTCCCGCGCTGCCGAGAGCAAGAAACTGCTCACCTACGGCTTCCGTTTCTTCCAGAGCCTGACCCCGTACAAGGCCGGCACCGAGCTGGTCACCCAGAAGATCTGGATGGGTGACAAGCCGGAAGTGAAACTGGGTGTCGACAAGGACGTATCAGTGCTGGTCACCCGTGGTCAGGGCAACAACCTGAAGGCGGATTTCCAGCTTGAAAGCGAACTGAAAGCACCGCTGGCCAAGGGTCAGCGAGTGGGCACAGTATTCCTGAAGCAGGGCGACAAGGAGATCAAGCAGGTTCCCCTGGTTGCGCTGGAAGAAGTGCAGGAAGGCGGTCTGATGAGCCGTCTGTGGGATTACCTGGTACTGCTGGTCACCAGCTGGTTCAAGTAAGCCACAGGATAAAATAGTGATAAAAGAGCGGCGCCAATAGGCACCGCTCTCCAGTTCGGGTCTCTGTGAGCGAATAACCCTGCAATCTGCAGGTTCCGCCGACAGCTGATTTGTGGTAAAAAGCAGCACCTCCATGTCTTGTCGATCAGTCTGGGCCTTGATCCCGGCCCGGGCAATGCCCATATAGACTTGTACTGGCGGCCCTGATGGGCCATAGGCCACTTGGCCACACAAGATGAAAGATAAGGTCATCCCGTGATGACGCCAAAAGGTGAGTAGATGAATACCAAGTTTGATGAACTGCTGGAGTTCCCCTGCAAGTTCCCGTTCAAGGTGCTCGGCGTAGCCGATCCGGCACTGCCTGATCTGGTGGTAGAAGTGCTGCAGCAGCACGCCCCAGGCACTTACAGCCCGACCGTTCAACCCAGCACCAAGGGTAACTACCACTCGGTGCGGGTCACTGTAACGGCCCAGAGCAAGGAACATATCGAAGCCATGTACACAGCTCTCGGCAAGATCGAGCTGGTTCGCTACGTTCTGTAAGCCACCTCTCTCGCCCCGCCAGGGGCGATTGATTTTGTGCAATCCTGTTTTGCCGACTCAAGCGCCTGTCAGTGAGGAACCATGTCACTCCAGATCCCCGCCCAACCACAGCTGTTAGTCAGACAGTTGGGTCGCCGCCCCTACCAGCCGGTATGGGATGCCATGAAGGCCTTCACCGATAACCGCACCAGCGATACCCCGGATGAGTTCTGGGTGGTGGAGCACGATCCCGTCTACACCCAGGGCCAGGCTGGCAAGGCCGAGCATCTGCTCGCTCCCGGAGACATCCCAGTGGTGCAGAGCGATCGTGGCGGTCAGGTGACCTACCACGGCCCCGGCCAGCTGGTGCTCTATGTACTGGTGGATGTGCGCCGCAGCAAGCTGTCGGTACGCGAGCTGGTGACCGGCCTGGAAACCGCCATCATCAATACCCTGGCAAAAAGCGATATCCAGGCCTATGCCAAGGCAGATGCCCCCGGCGTCTATGTGACCAACGAGCTGGGCATGGAGGCCAAACTCGCCTCCCTGGGCCTGCGGATCCGCAAGGGTTGCTCGTTTCACGGCCTGGCACTCAACATCAACATGGACATGACCCCCTTCCTGCGCATCAACCCGTGCGGCTATGCGGGCATGGCCATGACCCAGACCAGCGCCCTGGGCGGCCCGCAAAGCGTGGCCGAGGCGCAAGCCATTCTGGTGGCCGAACTGGCCAGCCTGATTGGCTATCAAACGATCACGAATGCCGACGATACCCCATGAGCAAGCCCATGCCGGGCGTCCATGAGGGCATGAAAATGGCCCAAACGGCTATCAATCAGACAATAACAAACACCGAGAGTGAATCATGAGCAAACCCGTTCGTATGGAGCCGGGCGTCAAGCTGCGCGATGGCGACAAGATGGCCCTGATCCCGGTGAAATTCATGCCGGATCCCAACGAGGAAGTGCTGCGCAAGCCGGACTGGATGCGGATCAAGCTGCCGCCGTCGAGCCAGAAGATCGAGCACATCAAGAGCACGCTGCGCAAGAACAAGCTGCACTCAGTGTGTGAAGAGGCCTCCTGCCCCAACCTGGCCGAGTGCTTCAACCACGGCACCGCCACCTTCATGATCATGGGGGCCATCTGCACCCGTCGTTGCCCCTTCTGCGACGTGGCACACGGCCGCCCGCTGGCGCTGGATCCCGACGAGCCGCAGAAGCTGGCACTCACCATCAAGGAGATGGGGCTGAAATACGTGGTCATCACCTCGGTGGACCGCGACGATCTGCGCGACGGCGGTGCCCAGCACTTCGCCGACTGCATCAAGCAGATCCGCGAACACAGCCCCCAAACCCGCATCGAGATCCTGACCCCGGACTTCCGTGGCCGCATGGAGCAGGCGCTGGAGGTGTTCCGCGAGACACCGCCGGACGTGTTCAACCACAACCTGGAAACCGCGCCGCGCATGTACCGTGTCGCCCGCCCCGGTGCAGACTACAAGTGGTCCCTTGAACTGCTGCGTCGCATCAAGGAGATGCATCCCCATGTGCCGACCAAATCCGGTGTCATGATGGGCCTTGGCGAGACCAACGAAGAGATAGTGCAGGTGCTCAAAGATCTGCGCGAGCACGGTGTCAACATGCTGACCCTGGGTCAGTACCTGCAGCCGAGCCGCCACCACCTGCCGGTGAAGCGCTACGTGCCGCCCGCAGAGTTTGACGAGCTGAAAGATGTCGCCATGGGGCTGGGCTTCTCCCACGCCGCCTGCGGCCCCTTCGTGCGCTCCTCCTACCATGCGGACCTGCAAGCCAAGGGTGAAGAGGTCAAGTAATCTCTTCCCTCCTTTACTTAAGAAGAGCGCCCAAGGGCGCTCTTCTTATTAGATCAGTCGTTTGCGATCGCCCCGCCATAGCGTTAACGTAATCGCTCCTTTTTCAGGAGTGATACCCAAGATGCCAACCCCCCTCGTTCGTCTGCTCCCCATGAGCGCTGCCTATTATTCCGTCTTCTACGACCGCTCCCTCGAGGACTACGCACAAGATCTGGCCAGCAACCATGGCTATGATCTCGCCACCGCTCGCCGCAAGTCCGAGGCCTCCCTGCTGCAGTACCTGCCACAGGGGATCGCCACCCAGGGTCACTGTTTGCTCTGCATCATGCCGGGCGAGGTGACGGGAGAAGAGGCAGAGTCACTGGGCTATCTCTGGCACGCCATCAATGCCGATGATAACGCCACCTTTATCTACGACTTCTATATCGACCCGGCCCTGCGCAGCCAGGGCTATGGCAAGGCCGCCATAGCGGCACTGGAAGCCAGTCTCAGGGCCAGTGGCATCAGCCAGATCAAGCTGCGGGTCGCATACGACAACCCGCGCGCCCTGGCGCTCTATCAGGAGGCAGGCTTCATCATCACAGGGCACAACATGGCCAAGCTGCTGGGTTAGTTTTGTTGAGCATCATCTTGCCCCCATCCCGCCAGGGGTGTGTTGCGGTCAGGCGGGGGCTGCTATGATGTGGCCGCCTCGGCCAGTTGCCGCAGCGGTACGGTTTTTCATTCTCTGTTACCCCGTTTCAGGATCATGCAGATGTCACACACCCGCGTCTTTATCGTGCACGGTTACACCGCCTCCCCCCAGTCCCACTGGTTCCCCTGGCTCAAGGAGAAACTCGAGTCCCGCGGTATCCAGGTCGAGGTGCTGGCCATGCCAAACCCGCACCATCCCGAGCCTGATGCCTGGGATCAAACCATGGACCGCCTTGTCCAGGATCACGACGAGCATACCTTCTTGCTGGGCCACAGCCTTGGTTGCATCACCATACTGCGCCAGCTCAGCCGCCTGCCCGCCTCCCGCCGGGTGGGCGGTATCCTGCTGGTATCCGGTTTCGACCAGCCGCTGCATACCCTGCCGGAGCTGGATGCCTTCATGACCCAGCGTTACGACCCGGCGCACATCATGATGCTGGCACCACAACGGGTTGTCGTTGCCTCCCGGGACGATGCCATAGTGCCCTACCGCTACTGCCAGCACCTGAGCGAGCAGCTGGCCGCGCCGCTCTACAGCCTGGAGCAGGGTGGCCACTTCCTCGATCGAGACGGTTTCCTGACACTGCCGCTGGTCCACGACCGGCTGTTGGGGATGATAACCCCCGCTGAATAGCAAAACGGCCACGCAAGTGGCCGTTTTCACAGGCTGCGTGCCTAGAGCGACATGCCGGAGAAGGACATGAAGCCGAGCGACATCAGCCCTGCCACTATGAAGGTGATGCCGATGCCGCGCAGCCCCTCGGGCACATCCGAATACTTCATCTTCTGGCGCAGGCCGGCAATGGCAACGATGGCTAGCAGCCAGCCAAGCCCTGAACCCGCTCCATACACCACGGACTCGATGAAATCGTAATCCCGCTGGGCCATGAACATGACACCACCGAAGATGGCGCAGTGCACCGTCAACAGCGGCAGATAGATGCCCAGGGCGTGATGGAGCGCCGGGAAATGCTTGTCCAGCACCATCTCCATCACCTGCACTAGGGCCGCCAGCACCCCTATGTAGATGATGAAATCGAGAAAGCCGAGATCAAACTCCCCGAGGAAGGTGCTGCCCGGGCGCAGGATATGACGGTAGATCAGGTTGTTGAGGGGAATGGCGATCACCATGACCACCAGCACCGTCATGCCCAGGCCAAATGCCGTGTTGATGTTCTTGGAAACGGCCAGAAAGGTACACATGCCCAGAAAGAAGGCCAGCGCCAAGTTTTCGACAAAAATCGACTGAATAAACAGGTTTACATAATAATCCATTGGGTCGGCTCACAGCTTGTGCAGGGAACAACCCTGCCACGGCACCCTGACCAACAGGTCAGAGCGCACAGACAGGGGCAACAAGGCGCGGCAACCGATCGCAGGCATCAGCCAGCAGAGAGGTCAAACAGTCAGTCGACGGGGAAACGCCGGGATCCGGTGCGCGCTCAGCAGCAAGCCGGACGCGAGTGGCCGTGGCAGAAGCGAAATTGCAGGTGGTGGCAGATCAGCAGGCGTTTGTGCAAGTAACCGAAGTAACCTGACAGCTGCCTGAGGTAGATGAGGGGCAGGAAGAACAACAAACCACAGAGCAAACCCAGGATGTCGTGCTGGAACCAGGCCAGCAGCATCTGGTCGAAATGGGGGTGATTGGCCCCCTCCAGCCGGCGCCCCTGTTCGACGCCGAGCCGCCAATGAGCGGCAGGTGGCAGACTGACACTGTTTGCCAACCCTTGATCGGACGCCCCGTGCAGTTGCATCGGGGCCGCAGACACAACAGATGCCGGCAGATCGGATGCAGTGACCCCTGCCGCAGTAAACGCAGCAAGCCACAGTAAGCAGGCGATGGCGAGAGCCATCCATCCCGGCTGTGATCGGCCAAGGGGTGGCAAAAGGTCAGACTCCTTGAAAAGGCAAGGGATTGAACAGGGGCGAATATATCACAGGCATGCTCTTTATTGAATTCTTGCATCCAGTACGAAGCGAAACTTGATGTAAAACACCCACTTTACCCACAAAACCAGCATTTAAAAGCTGGGATAAAAATGGGGGCGTACCGGCCTCTCTCGTTGGCACTCGAGTCCATCAGGTGTGATGAGCGCCGTCTCCGATAACAAAACGGCCACCCGAGGGTGGCCGTTGTCATCAACAGAGCGCTATTGCTGCCGGACTAGAGGCCGGCGGCTTCCAGATGCTCCACCAGCAGCTGCACGCTGCGGTTGCCGCGCCACTCGTTGACATCGAGCCGATAGACCAGCCGCACCCGCTTCACCGAGGCGTCCGGCCAGCGCTTGAGATCGACCCCGAAGGCGATGGCATCCACCGCATGGCCCGAATCCGTAGTCAGCATCATCTTGAGATGCTTCTCCCCCACCAGCCGCTGCTGCACCAGCACGAATTCGCCGTCAAACAGCGGCTCGGGGAAGGCCTGACCCCAGGGGCCGGAGGCGCGAATAAGCTCCGCCAGCTCAAGGCTCAGCTCATCCGGCAACAGTTCGCCGTCGGTGAGCAGCACCCCGGTCAGCAGCTCCGGGGTCACCAGCTCACCGATCACCGCCTCGAAGGCGCGGCCAAAAGCCTCGATATTGGCCTTGGGCAGAGTCAGCCCGGCCGCCATGGCGTGGCCGCCAAATTTGCCCATCAGGCCCGGATGACGGGTGTCGAGCAGTTCGAGGGCATCGCGCAGATGCACGCCGGGAATGGAGCGCCCCGAGCCCTTGAGCTCGGTCTCGCTGCTCTCGGCAAACGCGATCACCGGCCTGTAGTACTTCTCCTTCACCTTGGAAGCCACCAGCCCCACTACCCCCTGATGCCACTCGTTGCGGTGCAGCACTATGCCGGAGGGCACCTCGCCATCGCGAAAGCGGATCTGCTCCAGGGTAGCGAGTGCCTCCTGCTGCATCCCCTGCTCGATCTCCTTGCGCTCCTGATTGAGGCTGTCCATTTCGGAAGCAAGCTGGCGCGCCAGATTGAGATCCTCGCTGAGCAGACAGGCGACTCCGAGGGACATGTCATCGAGCCGGCCCACGGCATTGAGACGCGGTCCCAGCGCGAAACCAAGGTCGGCGGCGGTGAGGCGGCGGCCATCGCGGCCTGACACGTCCACCAGCGCCTGAATGCCGGGACGGCAGCGACCGGCCCGGATCCGCTGCAACCCCTGATGCACCAGGATGCGGTTGTTGCCATCCAGCGCCACCACGTCGGCGACTGTGCCAAGCGCCACCAGATCCAGATAATCCGCCACATTGGGGGCACGAATGCCCTGGCGCTCATACCAGCCCAATTGGCGCAGGTGGGTGTTGAGGGCCGCCATCAGATAGAAGGCCACCCCCACCCCGGCCAGGGACTTGGAGGGGAAGTCGCAGCCATGCTGGTTGGGGTTCACTATCGCATCGGCAGCAGGCAGCTCCTGGCCCGGCAGGTGATGATCGGTGACCAGAACCTGCATGCCGGCGGCCTTGGCCGCCGCCACCCCGGCGATGCTGGAGATACCATTGTCCACCGTGATGAGGAACTCGGCGCCGCGTGCCACCGCCAGCTCGACTATCTCCGGGGTCAGGCCATAGCCGAATTCGAAACGGTTGGGCACCAGAAAATCGATGTGGTGGCCGCCCATTGCCCGCAACGCCAGCACGCACAGGGCCGAGCTGGTGGCGCCATCGCAGTCGAAATCGCCGACGATGAGGATGCGCTGCTGGGCGGTCAGCGCCGCTGCCAGCAGGGGTACCGCCTGCTCCATGCCGAACAGGCGCTGGGGCGGCAGCAGCTGGCTGGCGCTGCGCTCGAGCAGGGCAGGATCCTCTACCCCCCGGCTGGCAAAGACTTGACGAAGCAGTGGGTGCAAAGTAGCGGGCAGATGGGAATCATCAACTCGCGGACGACGACGGATTTGCAGGGGCATTGATGTGATCCAGTATCTTGAGCAGTTGTTCAGGGCTCTGATAACCCCGCACCAGATCCCCGTTTGGCAGGACCCAGCTCGGCAGCGCCTTGATCCCGAGCCACTGGCTCAGGCCGATATGATGGGCAAGGATCTCATTACAGCCGGTCGCAGGCAAACGATCACTGAGCTCAAGTTCGCTGAACAGGCCAGGATCGCACCAGAGTGCCTGTGCCTCTGCCACATCGGCGAAGGTTCCCAGCGCTGGCAGTAACTGAACACTCACCCCCTGTGCCTGCAAAACGGGCAACTCATCCAGCGCGGTGCGGCAGTTGCCACAGGCCAGGTCGGTAAAGAGAGTGATGCTGTGACGCTCGGGCTCGGCCTTGAGCTGCATACGCCGTTCACCAATCTGGGCAAGCGCCCGCTGACGTTGCTGACGCTGGCCCAGCATGGTGAGGTTTTTCATGTCGTGGCCCAGATCCAGCATGATGCCCTGAAGCACATAGTCGCCCCCGGCATCGGTATAGAGCGGCCCCTGACTGGTGCCCAGCATGAAGAGACCGGGCATGGGGGTTTCATCCACCAGATAGACCTGCACCCCGAGGCGCTGCTCTATACGCTGTTTCAATAATTGGGGATCCATCCCCGCGCTGGCAGCAAAGGTGCACAGCAGCATCATTCCCAGTAGTAAATGCTTCACTCTTTTACTCACTTGGCATGAACGAATGGACTCACAAGGTAACTCAGGCCATGTCCTGGCCTCAACTTGTTAATTACTGATTGATTAATAGAGAAACCTGCAAAAAATCCCTCCCTGACAGGTTGCCAATTGGGCAGCGGCCCAGCAAGCTAGCCGGGACGACAGGAAAAAAGCGGCCATCCTCTGTTTTCCTGATGCTTGATTATTCAAATTTTGATGCGGCGACGGCTGCAATTTACCCATTTTTGGAGGGAAACATGAGTCTGATTCAAGAGTTCAAGGCCTTTGCCGCCCGAGGCAACGTCATCGACATGGCGGTCGGTATCATCATTGGTGCCGCCTTCGGCAAAATCGTCTCCTCCTTCGTGGGCGACGTCATCATGCCCCCCATCGGCCTGATCCTGGGCGGTGTGGACTTCAGCGATCTGGCCGTGACCCTGAAGGCTGCCGAGGGTGCAACCCCGGCCGTGGTCATCGCCTACGGCAAATTTATTCAGACCATCATCGATTTTCTGATCATCTCCTTCGCCATCTTCATGGGGCTCAAAGCCATCAATACTCTCAAGCGCAGGCAGGAAGAGGCAGCCGCCCCCGCCGGTCCCACCAAGGATCAGGAGCTGCTGAGCGAAATTCGCGATCTGCTCAAGTCACAACAAGGCAAGTAAACAGCTCATATTAAGCAGCAACCACATATCACGATGCCCATCAGCTATGGTTATACCTATTCCATCGCTATATAGGCATCGTGATTATGTCAGTGACCCCCTCATCCAGCTCCAATCATAGTTTTATTCTTCGCTTTCTATTTTTGCTGGCACTGCCTCTTGTTTTGACAACGTTGGGCAGCGCATATCTTTTTTCTGTGATGCAAAAAAACACCCTGCTGAATACAATGCGTTTTTTTAATGACAGTACTGGCCAGCAATGGGATAACTCGCTATCTTCTGTCGAACGACAAATAAACATCATTATCGATGACATTAAAAAAAACGATGGCCAATTGCCGATTTCCTTGCGAACCAGATATCACGACATTTGGCAATATCTTCTTTATCCTGACGGACCGATAAAAACGGTTTATTATGTATTAAAAAATAATGAGCAAACCAACTTCTCGCTGGCATCCATGCCACAAGATATCAATGTAACCCAACGAACTTGGTACCAGAATGCGATGGAAAAGCCAGGTACCAGTATCTGGAGCTCACCTTATATTGATGCCGTTCAAAAAACACCTGTCGTAACGCTTTCTCACGCAGTACTGAATAATAAAGGCAATTTTCTGGGAGTAATCGGAATAGATCTCAACTTGAAGGTTTTTTCAGCCAGAATAGGCAGGCTGCTGGAGAGCGGTGACAAGGTCGGCTATATGCTTTACGACCGAGGCAGCAGACTGGTTATCGCCCACAGTGATCCGCTTGAAAACGGCATGCCATTGGTCACATCCTGGACTGATGAACTGAAAGGTCGCAATGGCTCATTCATGAATACGGATGGAGAGCTCATCGCTTACCATGCATTGCATAATAATCCGTCCTGGCTGGTCATCACAGTTTTCCCTTTTACCAACAGTTTTTTGATTGGTGAAATGTTGCCAACCACATTAATCAGCCTGATATTGTCGCTCTCTATTTTTACGCTGGTCGCTATTATTTTCAGACAGCGACTGGAGCATACAATAAGCACATTGGTTCAAGTCGTGCGCCAATTAAGGGTCACACCAGCAGGACAACAAATTGTGATCCCAAAACTGGCCGGCATTGAAGAACTGGAAGATGAAATAGTGATGATTTCAGACAAAATGCAGGCAGAGACAGAGAAATCTCTGCGTGATGCTTTAACCGGCTTATACAACCGCCGCCATCTGGAAGAGACCCTGGCCACGCTACACAGAGATAATCACCAATACATATTGGCGATTATCGACATTGATAACTTCAAACGAATCAATGATACCTATGGCCATCCAATCGGCGATGCCGTCTTAAAGCGCACCGCTCAGCTCGGTAACCAATTGCTGGGGGAACATGCAACCCTTTGCCGCTTTGGGGGAGAAGAGTTTGTCGCTATTTTTGAACAAACTGACATTGCCAGCGCGCAGCAGTTGATGGAGCTGTGGCGCGCCAGCATGGGTCAGCAGGATTGGCGTGAACCAGGCTTGAGCGTCTCCTTTAGCGGCGGTATTGCCGAATCCCTCGATACCCCACCGGACAGTGTGATGGCCCGCGCGGATGCTGCCCTCTATCAGGCAAAGCAAACGGGCAAGAATCGCTTGCAGCGCGCTTAGGCACGTGGATGGTGCTCGCCGTGCAGCGCCTTGAGTCGCTCATTGGCCACATGGGTATAGATCTGGGTAGTGGAGAGATCCGCATGGCCCAACAGCATCTGCACCACCCGCAGATCGGCGCCATGATTGAGCAGATGGGTAGCAAAGGCGTGGCGCAGGGTATGTGGAGACAACTCCCCGCGGATACCAGCACGCTGGGCATAGAGCTTGATCCTGTGCCAGAAGGTTTGACGGGTCATCATGCGGGCCTGCTTGGAGGGAAATACCACATCCGAGCTGGCCCCCCCCAACAGCAGGGTGCGGGCCTCCCGGTAGTAACGCTCCAGCCAGTGCACCGCTTCCTCCCCCATGGGCACCAGTCGCTCCTTGTTGCCCTTGCCTACCACCCGCACCAGCCCCTGACGCAGGCTGACATGCTCGGCGGTGAGTCCCACCAGCTCGGATACCCGCAGCCCAGTGGCGTAGAGCAGCTCCAGCATCGCCTTGTCTCTCAGCTCCAGCGGGTCGTCCACCAGCGGTGATTGCAACAGTGCTTCCACCTCGGCTTCACTCAAATCAGAGGGCAGCTTCTTGGGCAGTTTGGGCCCCTCCAGCAACACGGTCGGATCATCGCTGCGCAGCTTTTCGCGGTTCAGATACTGGTAAAAGCGGCGCAGGGCAGACAGAAAGCGAGCCGTGCTGCTGGCGGCAAACTGGTGGTCCACCCGCCAGGCGAGATAGTGCTGGATGTCATCCATCCCCGCCAGCAACAAAGAGCCCCCCTGCCCGTCGAGCCAGAAAGCAAATTTCTCCAGATCGCTGCGATAGGAGCTGACAGTGTTGTCAGAGAGTCCCCGCTCCAGCCAGAGGGCGTCGAGAAAGGGTTCGATCAGGGGATGATTGTGCACGGCGGGGGCTGGCTTGGTCATGGTACTGGGTCTTGGGCAAACGGTGGCTCATTGTAGCGCGCCCGGCGCCGGACGACAGCGGGATCTGAGGGGCGGTACCACGCTTGCCCCGTGAAGGGCGTCGGTCTATCTGCTAAACTGGCGCCCCTCCCTGTTGCCTCCGGGCGCGTACGCCCCACGCGCCGCCAGGATGAAGAGCGATCTGTTTTACGGTAAGGACAGTGCGATGAAGATAGGTTTGTTTTACGGTTCCACCACCTGTTACACCGAGATGGCCGCCGAGAAGATCCGCGCCCTCATTGGCCCCGAGCTGGTCGATATCCATAACATCAAGGATGTGCCCCTTGTCCGCATGCAGGAGTACGACATCCTGATCCTGGGCATCTCCACCTGGGATTTCGGCGAACTGCAGGAAGATTGGGAATCCCGTTGGGAAGACATAGCCGATGTAAATCTGGAGGGGCGCATCATAGCCCTGTTTGGCATGGGCGATCAGCTGGGATATGGCGAATGGTATCAAGATGCCCTGGGCCTCTTGCACGATCAGCTGGTGCCCAAGGGGGTCAAACTGGTGGGTTACTGGCCAAACGAAGGGTACGAGTTCGACGCCTCCAAGGCGTTGATCGACGATGGCCGGCATTTTGTCGGGCTGGCCCTCGATGACGCCAACCAGTATGACCAGACCGAATCTCGCATCGAGCAGTGGGTCGACCAGATCCTCGGCGAGATCCACGAACTGTTGTGAGCCCCTGACCGACGGCCAGTGTCCCGATGCATTGGCCGTACGGGCGCAGTTATCGCACCGATTTTCTCAATCGGTATCATCGCTTGACGCTATAGCGACTTTTTTGTGCTGGTCTGCAACAATGCAATCGACACCCCATAACACAATCAGAACGGGTGTCGGAAGCAAACAGGAACAGACCAGAAAAGGATATTCTATGACCCCATTCTCCCTGTTGGCCCCCGCCATTGCCCGCGACGTACTCGATCACGCGCTGGCGCTGGGTGCTGACTTCGCCGAGCTGTTTGTGGAGCGCAAACGCCGCAGCCAGCTCAGCCTGCTCTCCAGCCAGATAGAGAACATCAGTGGCGGCCTCGATTTCGGCATAGGCGTGCGCCTGTGCTACGGCCACAAGGTGCTCTACGGCTACACCAATCTGGCCAGCCGCGACGAGCTGCTGCGCATCGTCACTCTGCTGGCGGCCAAAGACAGACGCGACCCGGTGGTGACCGCCACCGCCTTCGATTTCACCCGATTGACCGATCGCAACCCGGTAGCGTTGCCGCTGTCAGCCGACAAGCAGCTGGAGCAGAAGATTGCCTATCTGCACGCCATGGATGCGGTGGCCCGCGCCGAAAGCAGCAAGGTGAGCCAGTTCTCCGGCAATGTGCTGGGCTGGGAGCAGGAGGTGGAGATCTTCAACAGCGAAGGGTTGCAGGTGAGCGATCGCCGCCACTACAACCGCATCATGGCCCAGACCATCGCCGTTAAGGGGAGCGAGCAGAGCGTAGGCTATGAGGCGCCCGGCGCCCTGATGGGCTGGGAACACGCAGATCGTATCGATCCGCGCGAGCTGGCCCTCACCGCCACTCGGCAGGCGCTGGTGAAACTGGGTGCGGCCCCCTGCCCGAGCGGCGCCCTGCCGGTCATCATGGAGAGCGGCTTTGGCGGCGTCATCTTCCACGAGGCCTGCGGCCACCTGCTGGAGACCACCTCGGTCGCCAAGAAGGCCTCGGTATTCCACGACAAAATGGGCCAGCTGATCGCCAATCCGGCAGTCAGCGCTGTGGATGAAGGCTTGCAGAGCAACGCCTGGGGCTCCATCAACGTCGATGACGAAGGGATGGCGACCCAGCACACCCAGCTCATCAAAGACGGCGTGCTGACCGGTTTTCTGGTGGACAGAATGGGCGCCCTCAAGACAGGTTACGCCCGCACCGGCTCGGGAAGACGCGAATCCTACAAATACGCCCCCACCTCGCGCATGCGCAACACCTATATCGAACCGGGCAACCACAGCCTCGACGACATGCTGGCCACGGTCGAGTACGGCATCTATGCCAAAAAGATGGGGGGCGGCTCGGTGCAACCGGGTACCGGCGAGTTCAACTTCAACGTGCAGGAGGCCTATCTCATCGAGCACGGCAAGATCACCCGCCCGCTCAAATCGGCGACCCTGATCGGCACGGGCCCGCAAGTGCTCAAAGAGATCTCCATGGTCGGAAGCAATCTGGCGCTGGCCGCCGGCATGTGCGGCTCCGTCTCGGGCTCGGTACCCACGTCTGTCGGCCAACCCGCCTTGAAAGTTGACAAGATCCTGGTAGGAGGGAACGCCTGATGAGCACACTCAATATGAACAACCTGCTCACCCGCCTGCTGGAGAAGGTCGCCGATCTGGGCGCCGAGGCGGATATCATCGCCAATCAGGACAAAGCCTTCTCCCTCAAGGCCGACAAGGGGGAGCTCGGGGAATACAAGGTCACCAGCAGCCAGCAGCTCGGTATCCGTCTGATCAAGGATGGCCGGGTCGGCATCGCCTACTCGGAATCCCTCGATGAGGCAGCCCTCGATGCCATGCTGCAGGATGCACTGGATGCCAGCCGCTTTGCCAAGGTGGACCCGGATCAGCGCATCTCGGTTGCCGGCAGCCGGATCAGCACCGACTGCACCGAGATAAACCAGCCCGATACCACGGCGGTGGAGGAGAAGATCGCCCTGGCCCTGCGCCTCGAGGCGGATATGCTGGCGCAACCTGATGTGACCGGTGCCCCCTACAACAGCTTCTTCGAGGGGGAGAGCCGCCTCTGGCTCGCCAACAGCCTGGGCAGCCTCTGCCAGCACAGTGAATTCAGCGTCGGCTGCTATACCTCGGCGCTGGTGGAGCGGGATGGCCGCCAGTCGATGCACTCGCAAGGGCAGTATGGCCGCCGCTTCGACGAGCTGGATAGCCATACCCTTGTCGAACAGATCTACGCCGTGGCCCATGACCTGTTGCCGGGGGAAGCGGTACCGAGCGGTCGCTATAGCGCCATTTTCAGCACCAACTGCTTCGCCAGCCTGTTTGGCTGCTTCCAGGCAGCGCTCTCGGGCAAGTGGGCCCAGCAGGGGATCAACCCCTGGCGAGACAAGGTGGGCCAGTCTGTGGCCTCCCGCTGGCTCACCCTGGAGAGCCGGGCCTATATGCCGGGTGGCATGAACATCAAGGCGTTCGATGGCGAGGGGACAGCCACCTCGGATCTGTTGCTGATTGGCGAGGGCGAGCTGAAAACCCTGCTTCACAACAGCGCCACCGCCCGCCACTTTGGCGTCGCCAGTAACGGCTCGGCCGCCCGCGGTGCCCGCAGCGCCCTCGATGTGACCGCGCGCCATCTGGTGTTTGGCACAGGTCCCCACAGCGAGGCAGAAGTCAAAACCGGCGAGTATATGGAGCTGGTCAAACTCGATGGCCTGCACTCAGGGGCCGATGCGGTGAGCGGTGACTTCTCGTTCGGCGCGTCAGGGTTCCTGTGCCGGAATGGCGTGCGAATCCAGCCGGTGCGCGGCATCACGGTCGCAGGCAACTTCTACCGCCTGCTCGGCGAGCTGGAAGCGGTCGGTGACCGTCTGAAGCACAACGATGGCAAGGGCTTCTACGCGCCGCTGATCCGTTTTGGTGGTTTGAACATTGCGGGCAAGTAACCCCCGCATTTAAAGAGAAAATGGCACTTTGTCCCGTTCTGAACAGCAAGAGGGCAACCCCAAGGGTTGCCCTCTTTTTTATTCTGACCTGTGGCTTGGAGCTTGCTGACTAATGGTCAAATAATGCTCATGCCCCGCCTGGCACCGTCGATACTGACAATGCAAGGCAATGAAAACGCGGTTTCCTACCAAAGTGCAAGACAATATGGAGGTCTGCATGAAGACAATCGCAATGGCGATCACCCTCGCCACACTGGGCATATCGATGGCACAGGCCGCTTCGGCAAGCAGCACAGGACGCATCACCTTCAGCGGCGCCATCGTGGAAGATGCCTGCCGCGTCAACCAGCAAGAGAAGCAGATGCAGGTCACCTGCCTCTCCGGCCCCTCACAAACAACCGAGACAGTTGATCTGCAACAGCTGGCAAGAGAGGCGTCAATGAGCCTCTCCCACAGTCAGGTTTCCTACCAGTGGGTCGATGAAGGCCGCACAATGGCGATCGTCACCATCAGCCACAAATAATCCCACTGCCGAGGACAGAAACAACAACGGCGACCATAAGGTCGCCGTTGTCATTACCGAGTCTCACATTCAAGCCATCAGGCTCAGGGGTTGAGACGCGTCGGCATACCGGTACGCTGTTCCAGCACCTGTTTGACCACATTGGAGTCGCTGTCAGCATGAGCGATGAAGCGAGTAATGGCAGGAGTCATGGGAAGCGGCACTGACGCCGAGGAGTTGAACTCTTCCTCGTTGCGTGACAGTGGCTCATGGACTTCCATGTAGCGACCGCCATCGGGCTCGACCGTGGACTTGACCGGCTGATTGACGAACTGGACGCGGGTGCCGACCGGCACGTTGTCGAACAGGTACTTGATGTCGTCGGCGCGCAGGCGCACGCAGCCGCTGCTCACTCGCAGACCGATGCCGAAGGTGGCGTTGGTACCGTGGATGGCATACAGGTTGCCGATATAGAGGGCATGCAGACCCATGGGGTTGTCCGGACCCGCGGGCCAGACCGCAGGCAGTGTCTTGCCCTGGGCCGCATAACGGCGACGAATGTTCTCGGTCGGAGTCCAGGTCGGGTTGGCACGCTTGCGTTCAACCTTGGTGATCCAGTTTTCCGGGGTATTCACCCCCAGCTGGCCGATACCGATGGGCAGCACTTCGACGACATTCTTGCCTTTCGGGTAGTAGTAGAGGCGCATCTCGGCCACGTTGATGACGATACCTTCACGGGGCGCATTCGGCAGGATCAGCTGATGAGGAATGATCAGCGTGCTGCCCGGTGTCGGCAGATAGGGGTCGACCCCGGGGTTGGCCTCCATGATGTTGGTCAGGCCCAACTGGAAGTCGGAGGCGATCTGCTCCAGCGGGCGATTGTCCGCGGGTACCACATACTCCAGGTTCTCACCGATCAGGCGGCTATTGGCAGCGGGCAGCTGGTATTCAACGGCAGCAGCCTGATAGCTGACCAGCGTCAGCGTAAATAAAAGGGCCGAAGCGGCAGTGCGAAAAGGATTCATAAAATTCCTGTGTGGTTTCCTGTACCAAGTTGGCCGGGGGCCGTGTCATCCTCGGTCTGACCTGTGACGAGTCACCTTGCGCCCGAGGCCAATCACCGAGCGCGCATTCTTCCCTGAGTCGGACAAAATTTCAACGTCAGGATGGCTCTTTTTGCATGAACAGTCTATTCACAGCCCCTGACTTGTCATTTTTACCCTTGCCAAGCTAGCAATCAGCAAATGAGTAGAGCATGAACAAAAGGGAGACCCATGAGTCTCCCTCTCTTCAGCAGGCGCTGGCAAGCAGGCGGGTCACGGCCTCCCTGATGGCGGCCCTGGCATCCAGCCTACCCATCTCGTCGGCCAGCAGGCGCGCCCGTGCCCGATAGCGGGGCTCGTGCACCACCTTGCGCACTGCCGCAGCCACGGCCTCTGCCGTCGGCTCGTTGCTGTGCAGATTGATGCCAACGCCACTCCATGCCACCCGGGTAGCCACCTCGGCCTTGTCCTCCCCTGTGCCAGCCACCACCAATGGCACCCCGTGGGCCAGTGCGGCCTGCACAGAACCATAGCCGCCGTTGGTCACCAGCACGGCGGCACGGGGCAGCGCCAGCTCGAACGGTACATGGTCGGTGACGATGACATTGGCGGGGATGGATGGCCCCAGCTGCGCCGGATCCCGCCCGCCCGTGGTCAGCAGCAACTGCACCTCGTCACCCGCCAGCCCCTGCATGGCCGGGATCAGCAGTTGCCCCAGATCCACGTTGGCCAGGGTGCCCTGGCTGACAATGACCAGCGGCCGACCATCCAGCCGTTCCCACCAGGGCGGCGGCGTCAACGCAATCCTGGGTGGCAGCAGGGGGCCGATATGACGGATCAGCCCCTCAAGCTCCGGCCGCTCATATTCAAAGCCGGCGCAGGAGAGCTGCAGGAAGGCATCCGGCGCCGTCACCATCACATCGGTGAAGGGAGCCGCCAGCGGCGGTGCCCCCGCCTCGGCCAGGGCAGCATCGAAGCTCTGCTGCACCTCCTTTTGCAGTTGCCGGGTCTGTTCATCCAGCCAGGGCAGCTCGCCAAGGGAGTGGCGCAGCTCGGGGGCGATGCGCGGGCCGTAGAAGATGGCATCCGGGCTCGAGAAAGAGACGGGGTTCACCCCCAGCATCAGGATAGGAAGGCGCTGGCTGCGGGCCTGTTGCAGCAGCGGCAGCACTCCGTAGAAGCCGTTCTCCACCAGCAGCAGATCCACCCCCTCTTCAGCGATCAGCACCCGCAACCGGCTGTCATGCTGCGGGATGGGCGCGGCGAAGAAACGCCTGAGTGCCAGCGCCATCTGGGCTGTGCCGCTCAACTCGGCACGCTCGGGGAAGTGCTGCTCCAGCGCCCGGTAGTCAAAATCCACCTCGGGGGAGAAGGACACAAATTCTGCGCCGCTCTGGCGGATACCTTTTTCGAACAGGGCGCCGCACAGCATCAGCACCCTGTGCCCCTTCCCCACCAGCAGGCGGGCCACCGCCAGCATGGGGTTGACGTGGCCGGGGGTGGCGGTGGCCGCCAGCAAAATGGTCGCCATCACGCCACCCCTTGCGGCACCAGCGCCGGGTTGAGGCAGAGCGGACTGGCCTGGATATGGACCCGCTGGATGTGGCGCGCCGAGCGGGCGGTGAAGCCTTCCCGCCCGTGCAGCAGGCCGAGGTTGTCGGCAATCACCACATCCCCCGGCTGCCACTGGTGGGCATAGAAGTAGCGCGGATCGTAGAGTCGCTCGTGCAAATCCTGCAGGAAGGCGCCCTGATCCTCGGGCGGGATCCCCTCGATCTGCAGCGCATGCTGGTTGAGGAAGCGAACCCCCTCGCGCGGCGGCTCGCTGTAGCGCATGACGGTTTCACCACTCACAGGATGAGGCACCAGCAGAGGCGAGGTCACCTCGCCACCGTAGTGCACCACCTGCTTGATGCGATAGGTGATCCGCACTCGCTCCCAGCGGGCCAGCCGCTCGCCATCGAGATCCACCAGCAGCTGGCGGGTATTGATGAAGGTGGTGCGTCCGCCCTCATCGGCGGCCGGTGCATGCACGCAGTGAAACAGCTGGAACTCCGGCACGGTTGGCTTGTACATGCCATCCCAGTGCAGCGGCACATAGCTGGAGTCGAAGATGTGATCGGTGGCGTTCTCGTGCTCCTTCACATCCAGCACGGCGCCGAAGGGCCACATCATGATCTCGCCCCAGCGCTCGGCGTAATGGGTCAGCCGCTCGGGGTCGACAAAGCCCGAAGCAAAGCCACGCAGGATCAGCACGCCGTGGCGACGGGCCAGTTCGCGCAGCGACCCGACCGGCAGAGCCTGCACCGGCTGCTCGCTCCTGGCCGGTTCGATCAGCAGGCCAAAGGGAGCGTGGGGATGAATGCGGCAGAGCTCGCCGCCGAGGGGAATAATGGATGCTGTCATGGTGAACTCCTCAGGCGGCGGCCCGCTTGCTGTGGATCAGGTAGTGGCTCGGACGACCGTGGATATGGACCAGTTCGTGCTCCAGGGCCAGCACGTCGCGCCGTTTCATCAGCACGAACTGGCCATCCAGATTGGCTGCGACCCTGTGCCAGGGGGTGAGCCAGTCATCCCGGGTCGGCAGCATGTGAATGCCCATCTTCAGGCTGTGGCTGGCTTGGGGGTGGATGGAGAGACGGATGGCCTCGGGGAAGCGCTCCGCCAGCAGCTTGCCCCAGGCGCGGCTGCGCTGGATCACGCCGTGGGTGCGCGACTTGGCATCCCGCTGCAGCGCCGTGTTGGAGAGTGGCGTGTCCGGCAGCTGACTGTCTTCATAGAGGAAGCGGGTCATGGCGCGATAGAGACGAACCCCCTCCTCCGTGGTCTTCACCTCCTCGCTTATCTGCGCCAGCGGCTCGGCATAACGCTCAACCAGCTGTTCACGCAGGGTGTCGAAATCACTGCTGGCGCAGAACTCGGCCATGCCCGCCACCATCCCCAGGTGAAAGACCCCGAGGTGGGTCGCCCCCAGCTCCAGGATCAGCTGCTCTATGTGGGCCTGATAGGCATCGATGGCCTGATCCGATACCCGGATCAGATCGCCGAAGACATGGCCATCCGAGCAAATAAGGATCCGCATGCCGGGCCGGTAGTGCAGCTGGATGCGCTGGCAGAGGTGATTGAGAAAGCTGAGGGAGAGGCGCTCCGCCATGTCCGGCAGGGTGCCAAGTACCTTGTTCGGGTTCGGCGACTTGGTGGGAAAAGCGGGCAAGACGCAGGTAATGGTTTCGCCCCGCTCGATGAAGGCCTGCAACCGGGGGATCTGGATGGCCGCCACCTCCTGCTCTTCGCTGTGCCGGTTCAGGATGGGATCGGGGAAGCGGCGACGATAGGGCAACAACTCGGCAAATATCTCACGGGCAATTTGATGGGAAGATAAACCACTCATTATTCCGGCTCCTTTAGGCAGGATAAAATCAATAAAGATGACTCTTTATCAATGCGTCCAGTCTCTGTCGTTATTATGGATGTATCCGTTTGCTACCCAAACGAATCGAGAGGGGACAGTAGCCGAGATGAAGTCAGGCTATCAATTCGCCATTAATGTAAAGAGATTCAACCCAGCGCTAACAATCTATTTCGCATAAGCAAACTCACTCTATGCATATGAATAAAAACAGATTTAATGAATATTGAAACGTATTGAAAAACACCAGTCAGGAAAGTTCCCCACCGGCTTTATTATTCCGTCACAATTTGACTCGTGGATTATTTAGCTCAACTTAATAGTGATATTTTCTCATGCCGTCAATGCTGACCATTTTGTTTTAAATATCGCAAACTATTATCCAGCAGCATATTAAGCGGACGAGCAAAAGCTGGCTCTGGTAATCAAGACCTTAACCATCCCCTCATATGAGCGAGGCGTGGCGCGGCTTCTGAGGTATGATCGCCATCCTTGACCAGCTAATACC
>NZ_JAPDBE010000037.1:0-48276 GCF_027705025.1 Aeromonas sp. D3
CCGAAACCAATCAATAGGTTTCGGATTTTTACACATCAGCAGGATCGGTCAATGGATCCTTAACTGATCGGCATTACCCTGCGGGGCCCTGTTTTTTTGTCAACAATCTGGTGAAATCACGAAATTTTATTATCCGCGATCACCTTTTCCCCATATCAAACCCGCTAATCTTGCGCTGTCGGATCACATGACGGCGCTGCCGAGGAATGGAAGCTATGACCACCCCACATGAGGCGCCCAAGAAGCGCCAACTCCCCACTGTCTATACCCTGCTTTTCATCATCATCGCCCTGATGGCGGCTCTCACCTGGGTGCTGCCGGCGGGCAAATATGACTATGTCACCGCCAAGAGCCAGCAGCCGGTTGCGGCCGCCACAGTGGCCGATTACAGCGGTGATGAGCGCTTGCTGCCTGTGCCCGGCAGCTACACCGAGCTACCCGCCCAGCCGCAAGGGGTGTTCGAGGTGCTCAAGGCCCCCATTCAGGGCTTCCACAAGGCGGCCGACGTGGCGCTGTTCGTGCTCATCATCGGCGGCTTTCTGGCGGTGACCATGCAAAGCGGGGCGCTGGATGCGGGGGTGGGGGCCATAGTGCGCACTTTCGCCGGGCGCGAGCGGCTGCTGATCCCGGTGCTGATCGCTCTGTTTGCCCTCGGCGGCTCCACCTTCGGCATGGCGGAAGAGACGGTGGCCTTCTGGGCGCTCATCGTGCCGGTCATGATGGCGGCGGGCTTCGATCGTATGGTGGCGGCGGGGATCATCCTGCTTGGCTCCGGCGTCGGGGTGCTCGCCTCTACCGTCAATCCGTTTGCCACCGGCATCGCCTCCGGTTTTGCCGGCATTCCCATCGGGGAGGGGATTGGGCTGCGGGTCATCCAGTGGTTGCTGCTGGTGGTCTTCGCCTCCTGGTTCGTGATGCGCTACGCCAAGCAGGTGCAGCAGGACAAGTCCCGCTCCGTGCTGGCTGACATCGCCTATGACGATGAGTTTTCCCAGATGAAGCGCAGTGACTCGGCCTTCACCGGCAAGCAGAAGCTCACCATGCTGGTGTTCTTTGGCACCTTTTTGCTGATGATCTATGCGGTGGTGCCCTGGGCGGATCTGGGGATAGACCTGCTGCCGACCCTGGGTTGGTGGTTTGACGAGCTCTCCACCCTGTTTTTCAGCGCCTCCATCCTGATAGCGCTCATCAACCGGATGCCCGAGTCCAACTATGTGGCGACCTTCCTGAACGGGGCGCGGGATCTCATCGGCGTGGCGCTGGTGGTGGCGGTGGCGCGTGGCATCTATGTGGTGATGGAGCAGGGCGTCATCATAGACACCATCTTGCACTGGGCCGAAGGGTTGGTGACCGGCCTCTCCTCGTCGGTTTTCATCCTGATGGCTTATCTGGTGCACATCATTCTTAGTTTTTTTATTCCCTCAACCTCGGGGCTGGCGACCGTCTCCATGCCGCTGATGGGGCCGCTGGCGGATTTTTCGGGCATCTCGCGGGATCTGGTGATCACCGCCTATCAATCCGCCTCCGGCTGGATCAATCTGTTCGCTCCCACAGCAGCCCATCTGGTGGCGGGACTGGCGCTCGCCAGGATCCCCTACGAGCGATTCGTGCGCTGGGTGCTGCCCTTCATCGTCGGGGTGGCCCTCATCACAATGGCTGTGCTGGTGGCGGGCACCCTGTTGCATGGCTGATGATTCAGCTGCAAACGACAGATAGCAAAAAGGCTCCCGAAGGAGCCTTTTTCATGAGCCGTGCTTACTGCTTGTAGCCCTTGAGGAAGCGGGCGAGGCGACCGATGGCCTCTTCCAGCTCCTCTTCCCGGGGCAGGAACACCAGCCGGAAGTGGTCCGGCGCCGGCCAGTTGAAGCCGGTACCCTGCACCAGCAGCAGCTTTTCCTGCTGCAGCAGGTCGAACACCATCTTCTGGTCGTCACGAATGTCGTACACCTTGGGATCGAGGCGCGGGAACATGTAGAGCGCCCCCTTGGGTTTGACGCAGGAGACCCCGGGGATCTCGTTCAATAGCTCCCACGCCTTGTCCCGCTGCTTGCGCAGGCGACCGCCCGGCAGGATCAGCTCGTTGATGCTCTGGTAGCCACCGAGGGCGGTCTGGATGGCGTGCTGCATGGGCACGTTGGCACACAGTCGCATGGAGGCCAGCATCTCCAGCCCCTCGATATACCCCTTTGCACGGCCCTTGGGCCCGGTAATGACCATCCAGCCCTGACGGAAGCCACAGGCTCGATAGGCCTTGGAGAGGCCGTTGAAGGTCACCACCATCACATCGTCACACAGGGTGCAGACGCTGGTGTGGGAGATGTCGTCGTAGAGGATCTTGTCGTAGATCTCGTCGGCGAAGATGATGAGGTTGTGCTGGCGGGCTATCTCGATCACTTCCAGCAGGAACTCGCTGCCGTAGACGGCGCCGGTCGGGTTGTTGGGGTTGATCAGCACCAGGCCGCGAGTGCGCGGTGTGATGCGGGCGCGGATGTCATCCAGATCCGGATACCAGTCGGCCCCTTCATCGCAGCGGTAGTGCACCGCATGGCCACCGGAGAGGGTGACGGCAGCAGTCCAGAGCGGGTAGTCGGGGGAGGGCACCAGCATCTCGTCGCCGTTGTTGAGCAGCGCCTGCATGGCCATCACGATGAGCTCGCTGGCACCATTGCCGATATAGATGTCGTCGATGTCGACCTTGCGCATCCCTTTTTGCTGGTAGTACTGCATCACCGCCTTGCGGGCAGAAAACAGTCCCTTGGAGTCGCAGTAGCCCTGGCTCAGCGGCATGTTGAGGATGACGTCCTTGATGATCTCTTCTGGCGCATCGAAACCAAACGGGGCCGGATTGCCGATATTGAGCTTGATGATGCGGTGGCCTTCGTCTTCGAGACGGCGCGCTTCTTTATGCACCGGGCCGCGAATGTCATAGCAGACATCGTCGAGCTTGTGCGACTTGTCGATAGTGAACATGGTGAGTGTGCTTCCTTCCCCGTGGGGACGCGTTGGCGAAAAAGGCGATTTTTAGTATCAAATTTCTTTTCCCCTATTCTTCACAGAATTGAATGCTAGAACAATCTTCTTTTTAGTAGAATTCCCTGATTTTTAGCCTAAAAACAGGGTTGCTGAAACGTTAAATTCAGCACGATCGTTTGTGTGAACCGAGGTTCACTAGTGAAAGATGAGGGGCTGATTAACAAAGCTACCCGACTGTGTTGAAATATTCGTATCCAATGGCACGATTGGCTTGGGCCCTAAATCGTCTTCTCGCCCGTGCCAGCGAATAATAAAGAGGGCGCAGACAACAGGGCCTGCGGCTTTCTTCTTCGTTTGTTCATCGAGCCCGCACTCACAGAGGTATGTCCATGCATGCACCCGCGCCCGGCCGTTATCGCCACTTCAAGGGGGGCTATTATCAGGTACTCACCCTGGCCCTGCACACCGAAACCCGGGAGCAGCTGGTGGTCTACCAATCCGAGCAGGATGGGGTTGTCTATGCTCGCCCTGTGGCCATGTTCATGGAGTGGATCGAGCATCAAGGGCAGGTGGTGAGCCGCTTTACGCCGATGGGGGGTTGAGTCTGTCATTTTCACCATAAAAAAAGGCGCCATCAGGCGCCTGTTTTCTATGGAGTAGAGCTTACTGGTAGAGACCCAGGTTCTCTTTGGCATAGGCTTCAAAATCGGTGCAGCCACCGATGTGCTGCTCGTCCAGGAAGATTTGCGGCACTGTATTGACCGGCTTGCCGGCGCTCTTGGCCAGATCTTCCTTGGTGATGCCTTCTGCGTGGATATCCACGTAACGGAAATTGAAATCGTCACGCTGTTCAACCAGTTGCTCGGCGATCTGCTTGGCACGGACACAATAGGGGCAACCGGGACGACCAAAAATCACTGCAAACATCTTCTCTCTCCGTTGAATTGAGGCAGGGCACAGCATAGCCCTGCCTCGGTACCGATCAAAGTGCAAATTGTCGATATGACCATTCGCCCTTTCCGATAAGCCGACGTATTACTGCTCGATGAGCCGGATGAATTGTTGCTGGTAGATGCTCTCCAGCACTCCTTTCTCGAGCCTTGTTCAGGGCATAAGAGTCGCCTTGCTGGCAAGGTGGCTCCCCGCATTACTGTTCGATAATCTGGATGGGTTGTTGCTGGTAGATGCTCTCCAGCACTCCCTTTTCAAATACGGTCCAGGGCCAGGGTGCCTTGCTGGCACGGTAGCGCTCGTGGGTGGCCGGGTCCTGCGACAGGCCGCGCTGGAACATGACAAACGCCTTGCGCTGGCCACCGACTGTGTCGATAAAACCGGCCAGATTGGAGGTACCCGTGATGGTGCCTGTCTTGGCATGCACCCGGTTTTTCATCATGGGGGCGGTAACGCTGCGACGCCAGGCCAGGGTGCCATCCACCTGAGAGCTGGGCAGCAACTTGATGAGACCGAGTTCGGCATCATTTTTCTGGATGAAGTTGAGCACAGACAGCATCTGGCGTGCGCTGATGAGGTTGTGGGCAGAGAGGCCGGAGCCGTCGGCCAGGGTGGCATTGCCGAGGTCTATGCCCTGCTTGGTCAGGATGGCGCGTACCGCCATGGTGCCGCTGCGATAGCTGCCCGGCTTGTTGTAGTAGTGGCGGCCTACCGTTTTCAGGAAGGTGTCGGCGTAGAGGTTGTCCGATTTCTTCAGCATCCTGGAGAGCATGATGGGCAATGAGACAGAGTAATGGGTCCCCAGGGTCTCGGCACTGCCTGGTGCCTTGTGGGTGACCTGAAGCAGCCCTTCGTGTGCTATGCCTGCTCTGTCCATTGCCCAGCGGATGTTGTCCCAGCCCCAGGCTTCCACGTCGTGGATGGCAAAGCGCAGCCCCTGGGGTTCCTTGTTGGGGGTGATGCAGCCTTTGAGCTCATAAAAGTTGCCCTTGGCCATGTCGACTTCCAGGGCGCAGAACTGACGCGCCATGTCGCCATAGCTCATCACCTCCACCCTGTCGGTGCCAATGCCGATGGGCACGCCGGTGGCGACGTTGCCGGTGGCGGGGCGACCAATCTGGGTGGCTGTAATGGTGGCGTAGGCGCAGTTCTTGTCGATGATGACAGAGGAGACAGGGGCGGCGAAGCAGAGGGTCTGATCCCCCCAGGACCAGCCGTTACCGCGCTCATAACCGTTATAGGCACCGGTATTGACGTAGACATTGCCCTTGATGCGGTTGACGCCGAGCTGCTTGAACAGGGCCAGCAGATCCATCCGTGACAAGGTGGGGTCGCCGACGAAGTTGATCCAGATGTCGCCATTGATGGCATCACCCTGTTTGGCACCTGGCTGGGCCTGAATATCGGTGGCAAAACGGAAGTCGGCACCGAGCTCGAGCCGTGCCGCCAGGGCGGTGAGCACCTTCATGGTGGAGGCGGGGGCTATCATGTCATCGGCATTGCGGGCGAACTCTATGCCGCCATTGCCCTGCACTATGATGGCGTACTGGCCCCCCTTGGGCGGCGTCAGCGTGGCGGCTTGAACCAGAGTTGGAACAAGTGTGGAAAATAGAGCACAAAAACCAATCAACAGCCGCTGCATAAGATCCTCTAACTTAACGAAGGGGTCGGTAGTGCGCTACCCACCCTGATAATCAATATGTTTACGTTCACCGGCCAGCCTGTCGCTGCAAGGTATGATCCGCGCTCAGCCAAGGGCATTGGCGGCGCGGTACCGGCCTTCATAATCAAAAATTTTCTCTTTCACCTGCCAAAAGCGACCTGACTTGCGGGCGATGACAAAGTCGGGGTGACGAAACTGGTTTGATGCGGCCAGCACGCTCTCCAGAGTGGTGAATTCCGGCTCCAGGCCCGGGGCGGGCCAATGATGACGCACAAAGCGCTGTTGAAACAAGCGCCGTGCACCCGGGGAGTGAAAACCGAAGTACTCCGTCAGGGTAAGACCATCCTCATCGTGATAGGTCACCTCCAGCCGCTCCCCCTGTTTGCTACGGCCCGCTGTGAGGGTGAGACCGGCGCAGCGAATGACCATGCAGTCTTTCAGATTGAGGGCTTCCTTGAGCTTGTCGTCCGGATCCACCAGCAGCTGATCACAGCTCTGGCAGCGGCGGGCGGCGATGTCGTTTTCGGCGCCACAGGCGGGACACACCTTGGCGCGAAAGCGGTAGTCACACTCCTCACGGTGGCCCTCGTCATCTTCAAACAGCCCCTGACAGCGACGGCCGTAGTGTTCAATCACCTTGCCTTCTTCATCAGTCTTGCCCCAGAAGGTGTTGGCAAAGCCGCAGGCCGGGCAGGGCACCTGTACCGGCTCGGTGCCAGCGTGGGGTCTGGGTTCACCCACCTCGGGAGCGAACAGGTTGAAGTTGTTGCCAGCGTAATCGAGCACCAGACAATCGGCCTTGCCTGGTGAGAGGCGCAGGCCGCGGCCCACGATCTGCTGATAGAGCGACACCGACTCGGTGGGGCGCAGCATGACGATGAGATCGACGTGGGGGGCATCGAAACCTGTGGTGAGCACAGCCACATTGACCAAAAACTTGATCTCCCGCGCCTTGAAGGCGCTGATGAGGGCATCGCGCTCCGGGCCCGGTGTCTCGCCCGTAATGAGGGCCGCCGTCTGGGATTTGGCAATCAGCAGCCCCTGGATCTCACCAGCATGTTCGACGGTGGCGGCGAAGATCATGACTCCTTGCCGGTCGGCTGCATATTCCAGCACCTGGCTCAGGATATGGGGGGTGACCCGTTGCTGGCGTTTGAGCTCGCCGTTGAGATCCGCCTCGCTGAACAGGCCATTCTCCCGCGCAACCAGCTTGCTGAAGTCGTAGTGGACTATGGGGGCGTCGATGAGCCGCGGCGGCGTCAGATAGCCATTTTTCACCATGAAGCGCAAGGGGAGCTCGAACACGCAATCGCCAAACAGACGCTCGCCATGGCTCTTTACCATGCCGTGATAGTGACGCCGGTAGATCCAGCCCAGCCCCAGGCGGTAAGGCGTGGCGGTGAGGCCGAGAATTTTCAGGGACGGATTGCTGGCTTTGAGATGGCCCAACACCTGGTGGTACTGGCTCTCGTCATCCAGCGACACCCGGTGACATTCATCGATGATCAGCAGCGAGAAGGCGCCATCGAAGGCATCCAGATTGCGCGCGACCGATTGTACCGAGCCAAATACCACCTGGGCCTTGGCCTCCTTGCGATCCAGACCAGCGGCGAAGATGTCGGCCTTGAGTCCCCAGGCTTCGTACTTGGCGTGGTTCTGCTCCACCAGCTCCTTGACGTGAGCCAGCACCAGCACCCGGCCACGGGCCTTGCGGGCCAGTTCGGCGATCACCAGGCTCTTGCCCGCACCGGTAGGCAGCACTACCACAGCAGGGTCAGGATGCCGACGAAAGTGACTGATAACGGCGTTGACGGCGTCGATTTGATAGGGTCTGAGAACAAACATGGGGAACGGATGTGGTGCAGGATGGCGCCATTATAGGGATCTTGGCGCCACAAAAACAGCGGGCCGGCATGATGCCGGCCCGCTGGGATCCCTTATTCTGATTAATGGAAGGGGAAGACGTAGTTCATCCAGCTTGCCATGCGCAGCAGCACCTTGCGCATCACGGAAACATGGTGGAAGTGCTGGGTATAGATGGCGGCCTGACCACTGGCGCCAGCGATCACCTGATACTTGTGCCACTCGGGATCCGTGATGGAGATGACCACAGGCAGACGACCCGGACGCACCGCTGTTGTCTGATCCAACAGACCAATATTGGCCTGGACATTGCCGGCGGCGATAGCCGGCACCACGGCGGTGACAGTACCTTTGAAGATCCTGCCGGGGATACCATCGATCACCACTTCGGCCTCGTCACCAATTGCCAGACGCTGCATGCTGTTTTGCCAGAACCAGCCGACATAGGCGGTATCGTCTTTATGGATGAAGGTCATCACGGGGCGATACATGAAAGGGGTGGCAATCATGCCGGGGCGCAGGGCCAGCTGCACCACATGGCCATCACTGGGGGCATAAACCACTGTCTGTGCCAGCTGGTATTTTGCCTCGTTCAGCTGGGCTTGCAGATCTTCCAGGGTGGCTTTTTGCTGGTCAATCTGGGCCACTATGTCGTCCACATTCGCTTGCGTGACATCGAGATCCCGCTGCTTGCCAACTCCCCGCCGCATCAAGTCACTGGCGCGATCCCTGTCCAGTCTGGCAGAACGCAGTCTGGCCTCGATGGATTTGAGGTGTTCACTATTGGCGTCGAGTCGCGCGCTCAGGCTATCCACCTTCAGCTGGAAAGGTTCGGACTCGATACGAAACAGCACGTCGCCTTTTTTCACCGGCTGGTTGGGTTGTACCGGTACCTCGACAACCCGCCCCTTTACCAGGGGAACAATCGGTGTGGAGACGTAGTAGTTGCGGGCCATTTCGGAGTAGGGGTGGTTGTAGTTCATCAGCATGATCAGGGTGCCGATGATGAGCACGCCGCCCAGCGCTGCCGTGGGCACAGTCCACTTGTTGAGCGGGATGCGAAAAATCTTGAACACGGCCACACACAGGGCCGTGTAGGTCAGGATCAGTAGCAGGTCCATGATTTATCCCTGTTGTTCAGTCTGTTGGATGGTATCGATGCGTGCCTTGAGATCGGCGAGTTCCTGCTTGAGAAGCTGTATCTCGTCTTCATCCTGTTGCAGACGCTGGTTGAAGCCCCAGCCGCGATCAGGACGATAGACGGTGGCCCAGATCCAGAGGAAGGGCCAGAGCACATGTAGGGTAAACAGACTGACCCATCCCGCCACATGAATGGCATCTTGATGGGGGTGCTGACGGTGTTTGGCTATTTCATAAGGAATATCGTGGATCACTATGATCCCGTAGAACATGACCAGCCCGACAAAGAAGAGCAGGCCAAGGGCAAAATAATCAAGGAACATGGGTGTCTCCACAGGTTTGATGCACAACCAATCATTGGATTCAATTTTAGATAAAGCAATTAAAGATCACATATTTATCCGGGATTCGGCGGGATTTTACAGCCTGATCTTGTATCGAAGCTTAAGCAGGATGGAATAATTAAACATTGATGCAGGACTCATTTTTACGAGCGAAAAGGTGCGCGTTTGGTTGGTGACACAGGCCGCCTGTTTGTGCTTGCCAGCCGCCGCGGATGATCGAAAAAGGGGGAGCCAATTTGGCTCCCCCTTTTGTTTGCAGCAGGATGCTCAGCTTTCGCCTGGGTTGCTGACCAGGGTCGGGCGGTATTTCAGCAGGAAGGCAATGGTAATGGCGGCGGTGGATGCCAGGCCAATAACGGTGGAAATACCCATCTCCAGCCCGAAACCTATGGGGGCATTGGCCAGATAGGTGAACACCACGGCTGTCATGAACATGGCGGGAATGGTGCAGACCCAGTGCAGCTTGCCCTCTTTGGCCAGATAAGCCGCCGCGGCCCACAGCATGATCACGGCCGTGGTCTGGTTGGCCCAGCCGAAGTAGCGCCAGATCACCCCGAACTCCGCCTTGGAGATGATAAAGCCAAGGATGAACATGGGGATGGCGATGAGCAGACGCTTGGCCATGGGTTTCTGGGTCAGGTTGAGGAAGTCAGCCACAATCAGGCGGGCGCTGCGAAACGCGGTATCACCGGAGGTGATGGGCAGGATCACCACGCCGAGGATAGCCAGTATGCCGCCCACTGTGCCGAGCAGGCTGGTGGACACTTCATGCACTACTGCCGCCGGGCCGCCGCTGGCCATGGTGGCGTTGAGCGCCTCTGTGCTGTCGTAGAAGGAGAGTCCCAGGGTACACCAGATAAGGGCGATGACCCCTTCACCTATCATGGCGCCGTAGAAAATGAAGCGGCCGGATTTCTCGTTCTGCATGCAGCGCGCCATCAGCGGCGACTGGGTGGCATGAAAACCGGAGACGGCGCCACAGGCGATGGTGATGAACAGCAGCGGCCACAGCGGCAGCTCGGTGGGGTGCAGGTTGGAGAAGTCCATCCCTGTGTTGTAGAAGCCTTTGCCGGAGACGATGAGACCTATGATGAGGCCGACCGACATGAACACCAGCAGGGCGCCGAAGATGGGATAGAAGCGACCGATGATCTTGTCGATGGGGACTATGGTGGCGAGGATGTAGTAGGCAAAAATCGCCACAATCCAGTAGACCAGATCGGTGGAGGTGAGGTTGGCCAGCAGGCCCGCCGGGCTCAGTACGAAGACCACGCCCACCAGCATCAGCAACACGACCGCAAACAGGTTCATGAAGTGCTTGGCGACCGTGCCCAGATGTTCACCGACCACGGTCGGTACGGAGGCGCCCTTGGCGCGCACCGACAGCATGCCGGAGAAGTAGTCGTGCACAGCACCGGCAAAGATGCAGCCGAATACGATCCAGAGCATGGCGACCGGCCCATAGAGGGCGCCGAGGATCGGGCCGAAGATGGGACCGACGCCGGCGATGTTGAGCAGTTGCACCAGGTAGACTTTCTTGTCCGACATGGGCACATAGTCCACACCGTCAGCCATGGTGATGGCGGGGGTGGCGCGCTCGGGTTTCGGGCCAAATATCCGCTCGATGAACTTGCCGTAAATGAAATAGCCGGCGACAAGTAAGCCGACACAGAGGAAGAACCAGATCATTGCTACGCTCCTGCATTGTTATTTTATGGTGTGCGCAGCCAGTCTAATGGGGTCGTCTGTCAAGGGCAGGTGAAACGCGCCGAGCGGCGCCATGGTGACTCGAGTGGTCGCCGGCTGTGATCCGGCGCACAGTCCCACGCTATTATTCCAGTCCCAGTTCGTCTTTGAGCTCCTTGAGGTAGCGACGGCTGACCGGTACCCGGGCGCCGCTTGGGGTAACGATCTGGGCCAGCTGGTTTTCCAGCAGCTGGATCTCGAAGATGGCGCCGGGAGAGATCAGATACTGGCGGTGACAGCGCAGCAGGGGGGTCTTCTCTTCCAGAGATTTGAGGGTGAGCTGGGTATGAAACAGCTCGCCCTGACAGGCGACGTGCACACCGCTGAGATCGGAGAAGGCGTACTCCACCTGCTCGATGGGCAGCAGCCGCACCCGGTTGTGCAAATAGCCAGGAATGTGGCGGATAGCCGGAGCCAGCATCGCCATGGATTGGGGGCTGATATCCTGCTTGAGGCGGCTTAGCGTCTTGGCCAGCCGGGCCGGCTCCACGGGTTTGAGCAGATAGTCAAAGGCGTTCTCTTCGAAGGCCTGGATGGCGTACTCATCGAAGGCGGTGACAAACACGATGCGGGGCAGGGGATCCAGCATGGCGACCAGTTCCATGCCGCTCAGCTTGGGCATCTGGATGTCGAGAAACACCACATCCGGCTTGAGCCGCTGTATCAGTGGCAAAGCCTCGATGGCATTGGCCGCCTGGCCCAGGATCTCGATATCGGGGTCCTGGCCAAGGTGCAGGGCCAGCTCCTCACGGGCATAGAGTTCATCATCGACGATGAGTGTGCGGATCATGGGATCTCCTGAACAGAGTGACAATGGGTGAGTGGCCATGGGGGGAGGGAGTGCACCCCATCAATATCAGGAGGTTCAGCATCCGGATGCGTCCCTGGGCAGGGTGAAGGAGACGCGGGTCCAGCGCTCCGGCTCACAGCTGACACTGACGCCATAACGATTGCCAAACGCGCTCTTGAGGCGCCGATCCACTATGGTCATGCCCAGACCATCCCCTGCGGGTTTCTCCTGCCAGGTGCCGGCATTGTCCTCCACGCAGATAGTCACGCTCTCCTGATGCTCTTCGGTATAAAGGCGGATGTATCCCTGCTCCAGCAAGGTCGAGATGCCGTGCTTGATGGCATTCTCGATGAGCGGCTGCAGGGTAAAGCTCGGCAATTTCAGGTTGGCAAGATGAGGCGGGATCTCGTTGATGACGGTCAGCCTGTCCCCAAAGCGGGCCAGCTCTATCTCCAGATAGGATTGGCAGTGCTCCTGTTCTTCCTGCAGGGTGGCGAGGCCACTCTGGCGCTTGAGGTTCTTGCGAAAGAACAGCGACAGGTGCAGCAGCAGTTCCCGGGCCTTGTCCGGATCGCGCCGGGTAATGGCGCTGATGGTATTGAGGGTATTGAACAGAAAATGGGGATTGATCTGGGCCTGAATGAGCTTGAGCTCGGATTGCACCAGCAGGCGCTGCTGCTGCTCCAGTCGCCCGGCCAGCAACTGTTGTGACAGCAGGTTGGCTATCCCTTCCCCCAGCGTGTGGTTGATCTTGAGAAACAGCCGCTTCTTGGGCTCATAGAGCTTGATGGTGCCTATCACCCCCTCATCACCGTGCAACGGTATCACCAATACAGAGCCAAGCTGGCACTGGGGCGAGAGGCTGCAGCGGTAGGGCTGGCTGTTGCCATCGGCAAACAGCACCTTGTTTTGGGCAATGGCCTGCAGCGTGATGGCGGAGGCAATGGGGGTTCCCGGTTTGTGGTGATCTTCCCCCGTGCCGATGAAGGCGAGGATCTTGTCGGTATCCGTGATGGCGACGGCGCCGACCCCTGTCTCCTCTTTTACGATATGGGCTATCTTGCTGCTTGCCTCAGCGGTGAAACCCTGGCTCATGATGCCGACGGTGCGGTTGGCAATGGTGAGTGCCTTGGCGGAGAAGACTCGGGAGAACTTCTCATACATCCGCTGCTGATCGCGGATCATGCTGATAAATAGCGCCGCACCGCAGGAGTTGGCCAGGATCATGGGAGTGGCTATGGTGCGCACTAGCAGCAGGGATTTGTCAAAGGGGGTCGCCACCAGCAGTATGATGACCATCTGCAATATCTCAGCGCCAAATGTCGTGAAGAACGCAATCCTGGGTTCGAACAGCGCATTCATACGTCCCGAGCGCATCAGCCGCCAGTGCACCAGTCCGCCCAACAGTCCTTCGCAGGTGGTGGAGATGGCGCAGGCGAGGTCGGTAAATCCCCCCAGGGTGTAACGGTGCAGACCCCCGGTCAGTCCGACCAAAAAACCCACCAGCGGCCCCCCCAGCAGTCCCCCCAGCACGGCACCGACGGCACGGGTATTGGCGATGGCATCGTCAATATCCAGTCCTACATAGGTGCCCAGGATGCAAAAGCAAGAAAAAATGATATATATCAGTATTTTGTGAGGAATCCTTACGGAATAGTTGGCCAGGGGACGCAACAGGGGGCTCTTGGAGAAGAGGTAGGCGATCACCAGGCTGACGCTCATCTGTTGAAGCAGAGAGAGGACCAACTGCATAAAAAACGTTCCTCAGAGTTCATACCAAAAAAGGCGGCCGGGATGGGCAAATGTGATCAGGATCTTGTTCTGCTGGCGCCCCCGACCCGAACACGGGCACAGTTTGCCAGAAACGTGAAATAAAACCATATTAAATCAGCATGTTAAATTGATATTTGTGTAATCGCCAAAGGGTTGATATTGCTGGGTGGAGCATGAATGTATCCGCTGGATACGCCACATGGAAGTGGCATGCTCCGCCCAGTCCCTTGGCTGGGCGTTTTTTATCCAGAGTCGACAGTGAACCGTTTTGAGGGTAATTGGGCAATTATTCAGGTTTGTCCAATGAGTTATCCCCAGCTTCTGGGGATAACTCAGAAGGCAAAATAGTAACAGAAGCGCCGGGTCAGGTTAAAAAACAGCCGTTGCCCTTCATCTAGATCTTCCTGCTTCAGCACACCGGTAATGGTCCGTTCATCCTCCCGCAAGTCCAGCATGGCCACCCCTTCCGGTCGTTGTGCCTTGATATAGGGCAGTATCTTGGGTTTGAGGGGCATGGTGGGCTCGGTGGACAGCACCAGTGCAATGCTTTCATCCGAGAGTTTAACCAGCGAGCCGGGAGGATAGACCCCCAACACCTTGATCAGCAGCTTGACGAGATCCTGATCGAACTTCTTCTGTGACAGCTTGTAGAGCAGACTGATGGCCTGGCTGGGTGCCGCCGGTGTGGAGCTGTTGCGTGGATGCAGCAGCTCGTCATAGTAGTCTACCAGCCCTATTATCCTGGCCAGCGGGGGGATCTCGCCCCCCTTGATGCCAAGGGGATAACCGCTGCCATCGAGACGCTCATGGTGCAGATGGGCCACCTGGCGGATCTTGGGCTCGAATGCCTGCAAGTGTGTCAGCATCTCCAGTCCGTACTGGGGATGCATGTTGAGAAAGTTCTGCTCCGACTTGTTGAGATCCCCCCGTTTCTGGGTGATCTGGCAAGGTATCTTCATTTCCCCTATGTCATGGATCAGGCCTGCCAGCCCGGTCTCCTCTATTTCGACCGGGTTCATGCCGAGTTCCCGTGCCATCAGCATGGCAATGAAAGCCACGTTCAGGCTGTGCTGCAGCAGGATGTCAGTGTGCGGGCTGCGAATGAGGTGCAGGCCGAGGGGCCCTTCATGTTCACTGATGCGGGCGGCTGCGTTGCGCACTATCTGCGCCGTGTTGGCTAGCCCCTCGTCAGGCTTGAGGTTGAGGGCCCCCAGCGCATCGCGCAGATCGGACATGGATTGGCCAAAGGCCTTGTCTGCGGCGCGCAGGGAGCGGCGGAAGGCTTTCTCATCAAAAGGGGGAGGGCCTGCGTCTACTATCTCGTCAATGGTCGACAGATCAGGGCCGGCAGAAGGGACATCGCCCCGCAAGATGGGTTCGATGGGCAGATCGCTCTTGTCCGGATCCACCATCAAGAGGGTGAGGTCGAGGTGACGTATGATGTCGAGCTGCTGCTGATCCTTGATCTTGAAGGCATTGAACATAAAAGGGTGACTGGTCCATCCCGTGGGGAGATGGATGTAGTGGCCGATCCGTAACTGCTCTATCGAGGCTTGTATCAGCGCCATGTGCTAACTCGCATTTCATGAATGCCTACCAACAAGCTAGCAAAATTAGAGAGATAGACAAACAAAAAAGCCCGCGCATGTGCGCGGGCTCTCGAGTTCAAGTCCGATTATCAGGCCTTGGATTTCTTCTTGCTGTCTACCTTGGTTTCAACCTTGGTCGCTACCTGAGTTTCCTCGGTGAAGGGACGGCCATAGTAGGTGTCCATCAGGATGGCTTTGAGCTCGGTGATCAGCGGGTAGCGCGGGTTGGCACCGGTGCACTGGTCATCGAAGGCTTCCAGCGCCAGCTGGTCAACCTTGGCCAGGAAGTCAGCTTCGTTCACGCCAGCTTCACGGATGGAGGCCGGGATGCCCAGAGTGGCTTTCAGCTCGTCCAGCCAGGCCAGCAGTTTCTCGATCTTGGCAGCGGTGCGGTCACCGGCGGCAGTCAGACCCAGGTGGTCGGCGACTTCAGCGTAACGACGGCGAGCCTGCGGACGGTCGTACTGGGAGAACGCAGTCTGCTTGGTCGGGTTGTCGTTCGCGTTGTAGCGGATGACGTTGCTGATCAGCAGGGCGTTGGCCAGGCCGTGCGGGATGTGGAACTCGGCACCCAGCTTGTGCGCCATGGAGTGGCAGACACCCAGGAAGGCGTTGGCAAACGCGATACCGGCGATGGTGGCCGCATTGTGCACCTTCTCGCGAGCAACCGGGTCGTTGGCACCGTTCTGGTAGCTGGAAGGCAGATACTCTTTCAGCAGCTTCAGGGCTTGCAGCGCCTGACCGTCGGAGTACTCGTTGGCCAGTACGGAAACATAGGCTTCCATGGCATGAGTGACCGCATCCACACCACCGAAGGCGCACAGGGACTTGGGCATGTTCATGACCAGGTTGGCATCCACGATAGCCATGTTAGGGGTCAGCTCGTAGTCAGCCAGCGGGTACTTCATGCCGGTGGCGTCGTCGGTTACTACCGCAAACGGGGTGACTTCAGAACCGGTACCGGACGTGGTGGTGATACAGACCAGTTCGGCCTTCACGCCCATTTTCGGGAACTTGTAGATACGCTTGCGGATGTCCATGAAGCGCATGGCCAGATCTTCGAAGGCAGTATCCGGGTGCTCGTACATGACCCACATGATCTTGGCCGCATCCATGGGTGAACCACCACCCAGCGCCAGGATAACGTCCGGCTTGAAGGAGTTGGCCATCTCGGCGCCCTTGCGGACGATGGACAGGGTCGGGTCAGCTTCTACTTCGTAGAATACTTCCACTTCCATGTTCAGCTTCTTGAGCAGACGAACTACGTCATCGGCATAGCCGTTGTTGAACAGGAAACGGTCAGTTACCACCATGGCGCGCTTCTTGCCTTCCAGGTCGCCCAAGGCGATCGGCAGGGAACCACGACGGAAGTAGATGGATTTCGGAAGTTTGTGCCACAGCATATTTTCTGCCCGTTTTGCGACTGTCTTCTTGTTGATCAGGTGCTTGGGACCGACGTTCTCGGAGATGGAGTTACCACTCCAGGAGCCGCAACCCAGGGTCAGGGAAGGAGCAAGAGCGAAGTTGTACAGGTCACCGATACCACCCTGGGTGGAAGGGGTGTTGATCAGGATACGGGCGGTCTTCATCTTGTCGCCGAAGTATCTGATACGGTCCTGATTGCGATCCTGGTCGGTGTACAGACCTGAGGTGTGACCGATACCACCGATGTTGACCATGGTGCAGGCCATCTCGACAGCGTCTTCAAAATTCTTGGCGCGGAACATGCCCAGAGTCGGGGAGAGCTTCTCATGAGCGAACTCATCTTCAGCGCACAATTCCAGGCCTTCACCGATGAGGATCTTGGTGGTGGCAGGCACAGTCACACCGGCCATGGCGGCGATCTTGGTGGCTGGCTGACCGACGATATCTGCGTTCAGCGCGCCGTTAATCAGCAGCACCTTACGTACCTTGTCCGCTTCATCTTTGGACAGGATGTAGCCATCGTGGTTGGAGAAACGCTCTTTTACCTGGTTGTAGATGGAGTCAACGACGATGACGGCTTGCTCGGAAGCACAGACCACACCGTTGTCGAAGGTTTTGGACATCAGGATAGAGGCGACGGCACGCTTCACATCGGCGGTTTCGTCGATGACGATTGGCACGTTACCGGCACCTACACCGATGGCAGGCTTGCCTGAAGAGTAAGCGGCTTTCACCATGCCCGGGCCACCGGTGGCCAGGATCAGGTTGATGTCGTTGTGTTTCATCAGTGCGTTGGACAGCTCAACGGATGGTTGATCGATCCAGCCGATGATGTCTTTCGGTGCACCGGCGGCAACTGCTGCATCCAGCACCAGCTTGGCAGCGGTATTGGTGGAGTTCTTGGCGCGGGGGTGCGGGGAGAAGATGATGGCGTTACGAGTCTTCAGGGAAATCAAAGATTTGAAGATCGCGGTAGCGGTCGGGTTGGTGGTCGGAATGATACCGCAGATGATACCTACCGGCTCGGCGATGATCATGGTGCCCATCTCGTCATCCTGGCTCAGGATGCCGCAGGTCTTCTCGTCTTTATAGGCGTTGTAGATGTATTCGGAGGCGAAGTGGTTCTTGATAACCTTGTCTTCGATGATACCCATACCGGATTCTGCCACGGCCATCTGGGCCAGGGGGATACGGGCATTGCTGGCGGCCAGGGCGGCGGCACGGAAAACCTTGTCTACCTGCTCTTGCGAGAAGCTGGCGAATTCACGCTGGGCTTCTTTGACGCGGGCGACCAGTGCATCCAGTTCAGCCAAATTGGTTACTGCCATGTTTATCTCCTGATGATTTGAAAACTGTTTAGTAAGAGTTTGGCAATGCCCGGAAATTATAGTCGCCCTGTCAAGGCGAGAATCACTATAAGGGGGTATTTACATGCCTTACTAAATTGCTTTCTGAGCCGATTATAGAGCGGGTCTGACTCAGAAAAATTTGATCTGGATCATGTGTAACAAAAGAACAAAAGAAATTTTGTTTCACAATACATGTTTTCCGGATGTTACGAGGATGTAGAGTGAAACAAAAGCGGGATGAATCATGGGTGAACAGAGTGTCACGCACTATTTTTCAAGCAGTTAGCACGATCACATCCCAGTGTCCACGGGTCGGGGTCAGGGGGAGTACAGGGGCTGCATTGTGATAGAAGCGGCGATCATCCAGGACCAGATATTCTCCTGGATGTAACTCTTGTTGGAAAAATGGTTGTTCTTTTAATCCATGATAAAGCTGAAGCGCGCCGCCACAGACCCCTTCGCGGCCACAAAAAAACACGCCGATAAAGTCGAAGCCATCCTGATGGACGCCTTCCGGTGCGGGAGGCACGCTTTCGCCCTGGGCCGTGGTGATCCGCATCTGGTGAATGCCGATCGCCTTGGGAAGGTGCGAATAAGTCACCAAACATAAAAATGCGCCTTTGTAAGTATTTGAATTTAATAAACTAATTTTTTCAGTTTCGTTGTGGAGGGTGCTTATTCGCACCCTCCCTTGCCATCCGCGAGTCGAATATGGCGGGCAAAGCGGGTCAGCATCTGCTCAAAGGCGGGATGGGCGACAAAAGCGGGATCCAGCTCGGCATAGGTTCTGGGCACATCCCCGAGGAACTTGTTGATGGCGGCGGCCTGAAAGAAGACGCCGTTGTCGAGGGGGGAGAAGCGTGACCCCTCTTTCTCGACACGGCCATAGCGGCGTTCCCGAAAAGTGCCCTGAATATAGGGATCGACCGGCAGTCGATCAAAAAAGCCGAGCAGGGGGTCGACCGTGCCTGCCGGCAGCGAATCCAGGTGCCATTTCAACTTGATGTCCGTATCAATCATTACAAAATCCTTGTTTGCTGAGATGAAATCTTGCGCCAAAACTCCGTGGCCGCATAAAGCTCGACGTGATTTTACCAGAGTGTTAAATGGCGACAATCTTTATTAACAAATCAATGTGTTGAATTTTGGCCATGCATTAGAGGAACTAACTGAAAAGCCACGGAAAGGGTGAGATTATTTGATTGGTGAAGGGCATTGGCATGGTGTAAATTTACGCACGATTTATCGGGGGGATCCCCGTGGCCTTGCTTACTTCTGGATGGCGCCTATGGCAGCGATTGACGTCTCTTTATATCTGAAGTTTTTCATCGGTTTGTTCGCGATCATCAACCCATTGGGGTTGTTGCCGGTGTTTGTCAGTCTGACCGGCCATCAAACGCCGGAAGAGCGGATGAAGACCAACACCACTGCCAACATTGCCGTGATGATTATCTTGCTGGTCTCCATGTACATGGGGCAGCTGATCCTCGATGGCTTTGGCATCTCGCTGGCGTCGTTTCGCATCGCCGGTGGATCCCTGATTACCCTGATCGCCTGGTCCATGCTGCAGGGCAAGCTGGGGGAAGTGAAGCATAACAAACAGGAGAAGGGTGAGCTGGCCGCGCGCGAATCTGTCGCTGTGGTGCCCTTGGCACTGCCGTTGATGGCGGGTCCGGGTGCCATCTCTTCTTCTATTGTCTACGCCAGCCAGAGCACCTGGTCCCAGATGCTGGGCATGTCGCTGGTGGTCATGGTGTTTGCATTCTGCTCCTGGCTCATCTTCCGCGCCGCCCCCTTGCTGTTCAAGCTGATGGGCAACACCGGCATCAACGTGGTCACCCGGATCATGGGCCTTATCATGATGTCGCTGGGCATCGAGATCATGGTGGCAGGGATCAAGGGAGTCTTCCCCGGATTGATGTGATTCAGGTCTGTTTTGTCGGAGCCGGTCCTCGTGACCGGCTTTTTATTGTTTCTTTTTTGTTAGTCATTTCCTAGAATCGAGCGGGTTTGTATAAAAAACGTCCGCGGCGCGATATTTAAATGCTGAATAATTGGCTAAAAGCTGTTTTTTTAACCATGAAGCCCAGCCTAGCCTGATGATATCTATTGCATTATTAGAATTGTCAGGGAATTATGCTGGCAGCGGGGTACTTATCTCGTTGATGGACAAATGCATGGAATGTTCTTGTTGGAGTAAATGGAAATGACTCATAAAAAAACAATGATTAATACCCTATTGGTGGCAGCGCTATTTGGCGGAATGAATGCGGCGCATGCTGCTGATGTCCCCGCAGGTACCAAACTGTCTGATGTTCAGCAGTTGGTGAAAGGCAACGGCTCCGAGCCCGCAACCCTCGATCCCCACAAAACCGAAGGAACGGTTGAATCCAATATTCTGCGTGACTTGTTCGAAGGTCTCGTCTCCTCCGGCCCCAAGGGTGAAGTGCTCCCCGGTGTGGCCGAGTCCTGGGAAACCAAGGACAACAAAAAATTCGTGTTCCACCTGCGCAAAGATGCCAAGTGGTCCAACGGGGATCCCGTGACAGCCCACGATTTCGAGTTCGCCTTCAAGCGGGCCGTGGATCCCAAGACTGGTTCTCCTTATGCCTGGTACATGGAGATCCCGACCATAGTCAACGCCACCGAGATCATTGCCGGCAAGAAGCCGTCAGATACGTTGGGCGTGAAGGCCGTCGATGATTACACCTTCGAAGTACAGCTGGAAAAAGCGATCCCTTACTTCGTCAGCATGCTCTCCCACACCACCACCTACCCGGTGCCGAAGAAGGTGATCGAGAAGTTTGGTGACAAGTGGACCCAGCCAGGCAACATGGTATCCAACGGTGCCTACCAACTGAAAGACTGGGTGGTGAACGAGCGCGTCGACGTCGAGCGCAACCCCAAATACTGGGGCAACGCCAAGACGGTGATCGACAAGGTAAGCTACCTGCCTATCCAGTCCACCAATGCCGAGTTGAACCGCTATCTGGCCGGAGAACTGGATCTCACCTACAACATGCCCATCGAGCGCTTCAAGCAGATGAAGAAAGATCTGCCGAACGAGGTGAAGGTGAGTGGCTACGTAGGGACCTACTACTACACCTTCAACACCAAACGCAAACCCTATGACGATGTTCGGGTTCGCACTGCACTTACCTACGCCATCGACCGTGACGTGATTGCCGACAAGGTGATGGGCAAGGGAGAAACACCGGGTTATGCCCTGGTGCCTGACTTTGTGGATGGTTTCAAACCGGTTGCCCCCGAGTGGTCCAAGTTGACCCAGGCTGAGCGCGACACCAAAGCAAAAGCCATGTTGCAAGAGGCGGGATATGGTCCAGACAACCCGCTCAAGTTCGAGCTGCTCTACAACACCGACGACAACCACAAGAAGGTGGCCGTTGCCGTGGCCTCCATGTGGAAGAAGCTGGGCGTGCAGGTCAGCCTGGTGAACCAGGAGTGGAAGACATATCTGGAGACACTCAAGCAGGGGCAGTTTGATGTTGCTCGTCGCGGTTGGATCGCTGACTACAACGAAGCTTCCTCCATGCTGGATCTGATGCAGACCACTCACGGTAACAACGATGGCAAGTACTCCAACCCGGTGTTTGACAAGCTGATGGACGAGTCTCGTGACCAGGTCGATGATGCTTCCCGCAACAAACTCTATGTCCAGGCCGAAGAGATCCTCACTAAGGACATGCCGATCGCCCCCATCTACCAGTACGTGACCTCCCGCATGGTCAAGTCCTATGTGGGCGGCTATCCGGCCAACCCGCTGGACAACCTCTACAGCAAAGACATGTACATCGTTGCTCACTGAGTAAAATAACAAGTCGCATAACAAGCAGGCCCGCCAGACGGCGGGCCTTAGTATTAAAACCGCGACCCTTTGGAAGCAGTACAGGACAGGAATTGTCTATGTTGAAATTCATTTTTAAACGTCTATTGGAAGCGATCCCGACTCTGCTGGTCTTGATCACCGTCTCTTTCTTCATGATGCGTTTCGCGCCGGGTAACCCCTTTACCAGCGAACGTGCCCTGCCGCCGGAAGTGTTGGCCAACATCGAGGCCAAGTACGGCCTGGACAAGCCCATCGGCGTGCAATACCTCACCTATCTTGGCAACCTGGTGCAGGGCGATCTGGGGCCTTCCTTCAAATACAAGGACTTCAGCGTCAATGATCTGGTGAGTCAGGCGCTGCCTGTTTCCGCCAAGATCGGGAGCGCTGCGTTCGTCTTTGCCGTCTTGCTGGGGGTGACCTTTGGCACCATTGCAGCCTTGAAACAGAACACCCTCATCGACTATCTCTTGATGTCGTCTGCCATGGCTGGCGTGGTGATCCCGGGCTTTGTGCTGGCACCCTTGCTGGTGCTCTTCTTCAGTATCTATCTGGGCTGGTTCCCGGCCGGTGGCTGGCAGGGGGGCGGGGTGCAATTCATGGTACTGCCGGTATTTGGCATGATGATGTACTACATCTCCGCCATCTCGCGCATCATGCGTGGCAGCATGATCGAGACCATGAACTCCAACTTCATCCGTACCGCCCGTGCCAAGGGCTTGCCGCTGCGTCACATCATACTGAAACACGCGCTGCGTCCGGCCATGCTGCCGGTAGTCTCCTATCTGGGGCCTGCGTTTGTGGGCATCATCACGGGTTCAGTGGTGATAGAGACCATTTTCGGTTTGCCGGGAATTGGTCAGTTGTTTGTCAACGGTGCCCTCAACCGTGATTACTCCATGGTGCTTGGCCTGACCATTCTGGTCGGCGCCCTCACCATTACCTTTAACGCCGTGGTCGATATTCTCTATGCCTTTATCGATCCCAAGATCCGTTACTAAGTCGGGAGTTCATCATGGTTGTCACAACTGAAAAACGCGAGGCCGTCGAGGCGTTCGCACAGCAAGTGGAAGTGGTGGAGGGACGCTCCCTGTGGAAGGATGCCCGTCGCCGTTTCCTGCGTAACAGGGCGGCGCTGACCAGCCTCATCATATTGACCATTATCGGTCTGGCGGTGATCGTCGGTCCCCATCTGTCCCAATACACCTTCGACGATCCGGATTGGGGCGCCATGCAGGCCGCGCCGGATATGGAAACCGGCCACTGGTTCGGCACCGACAGTCTGGGGCGTGATCTGTTCGTGCGCACCCTCTTGGGTGGCCGCATCTCGCTGATGGTCGGCATCATGGGCGCCATGGTGGCCGTGGTCATCGGCACCTTGTATGGCGCGGCGTCCGGTTTCATCGGTGGTCGGGTCGACAGCCTGATGATGCGCGTGCTCGAGATCCTCAACGCTTTCCCCTTCATGTTCTTCGTGATCATGCTGGTGACCTTCTTTGGCCGCAATCTGGCGCTCATCTTCATTGCCATCGGGGCCGTAAGCTGGCTCGACATGGCGCGGATCGTGCGAGGCCAGACCCTGAGCCTCAAGAGCAAGGAGTTTATCGAGGCGGCTCACGTCTGTGGCGTCTCCAAGTGGAAGATCATCACCCGTCACATAGTGCCGAATGTGCTCGGTATCGTGGCCGTCTACGCCACCTTGCTGGTGCCGGGCATGATCATGTTTGAATCCTTCCTGAGTTTTCTGGGCCTCGGCGTCCAGGAACCCATGACCAGCTGGGGTGCCCTGCTGGATGAAGGCTCCAAGTCGATGGAAGTGGCCATATGGCAACTCTTGTTCCCTGCCGGTTTCATGGTGGTGACCCTGTTTTGCTTCAATTTCCTCGGGGATGGTCTGCGTGACGCACTCGATCCGAAGGATCGATAACAAGAGCGGCCAAAGATCGATAAGGAGTTTTTATGAAATTACTGGATGTAAAAGATCTGCGAGTCGAGTTCAAGACTCCGGATGGCAATGTGGTGGCGGTCAACGACCTCAATTTCTCTCTCGCCGCAGGCGAAACTCTGGGGATCGTCGGCGAGTCAGGATCCGGCAAGTCCCAGACGGCATTTGCCATCATGGGGCTGCTGGCCAAAAACGGCATCATAACGGGGTCGGCCAAGTTTCAGGGTGACGAGATCCTCAACCTGCCGGAGCACAAGCTCAACAAGATCCGCTCCGAGAAGATTGCCATGATCTTCCAGGACCCTATGACCTCGCTCAATCCCTACATGAAGGTCAAGGATCAGCTGATGGAAGTGCTGATGCTGCACAAGGGGGTGAGCAAGGCCGAGGCTTTCGAAGAGTCGGTGCGCATGCTGGATGCGGTGAAGATCCCCGAGTCGCGCAAGCGGATGAATATGTATCCTCACGAGTTTTCCGGTGGCATGCGCCAGCGGGTGATGATCGCCATGGCCCTGCTCTGCCGGCCGCAGCTACTCATCGCCGATGAGCCGACCACGGCGCTGGACGTGACGGTGCAGGCCCAGATCATGACCTTGATGAACGAGCTCAAGCGCGAGTTCAACACCTCCATCATCATGATCACCCACGATCTCGGCGTAGTAGCGGGTATCTGTGACAAGGTGCTGGTGATGTACGCCGGTCGAACCATGGAGTACGGCCGGGTGAACGATATCTTCTATCGCCCGAGCCATCCCTATACCGAAGGCTTGCTGCGCGCCATTCCCCGCCTCGACACCGAAGGGGAAGAGCTGCCCACCATACCGGGCAATCCGCCCAACCTGCTGCGTCTGCCCACCGGCTGCCCCTTCCAGGAGCGCTGCCACAGGGTGAGCGAGATTTGCGGCCAGCAGTCACCTGTTCTGACTCCGTTCAACGACGGGCGTGAGCGGGCCTGTCATTGGGTATCTGATGCCATCAACGCCAAGGAGGTGAGCGTATGAATGCGGTTATATGCGGCCAGCCATCCTCCATGATCCTGACGCCGTTTAACGACAGGCGTGAGTGGACATGTCGTTGGGTATTGGATGCCATGATCAAGGGGGCGAATTAAATGGGTACTGACAAGAAACTGCTGCTGGAAGTGTCCGACCTCAAGGTCCACTTCAGCATCAAGAGTGACAAGGCCTGGCCCTGGGCCAAGCCCTCGGCGTTGAAGGCGGTAGATGGGGTCACCCTGCGCCTGTACGAAGGGGAAACCCTTGGCGTAGTCGGGGAGTCCGGCTGTGGCAAGTCTACGTTTGCCCGTGCCCTGATAGGGCTGGTGCCGGCTACCGACGGCAAGGTGGTGTGGCTGGGCAATGATCTGACCAAGCTTGACCAGAAGGCGTTGCGGGAGAAGCGCAAAGAGATCCAGATGATCTTCCAGGATCCGCTGGCCTCCCTGAACCCGCGCATGACCATCGGCGACATCATCGCCGAGCCGCTCATCACCTTCTATCCCAACCTCTCCAAAGAGCAGGTGAAGGAGAAGGTGCGCGCCATGATGAGCAAGGTGGGTCTGCTGCCCAACCTGGTGAACCGCTATCCCCACGAGTTTTCCGGCGGCCAGTGCCAGCGTATCGGCATCGCCCGGGCGCTGATCCTGGAACCCAAGATGATCATCTGTGACGAGCCAGTGTCGGCGCTGGATGTTTCCATCCAGGCTCAGGTGGTGAACCTGCTCAAGGCAATCCAGAAGGAGATGGGGCTGTCGCTCATCTTCATCGCCCACGACTTGTCCGTGGTCAAACACATCTCGGATCGGGTGCTGGTGATGTATCTGGGCAATGCGGTGGAGCTGGGCACGCGCAAGGAGATCTTCGCGAACCCCCTGCATCCCTACACCAAGGCGCTGATGTCGGCCGTGCCCATTCCGGATCCGGATCTGGAGCGCAGCAAGGTCATCCAGATCCTGGAAGGGGACTTGCCATCCCCCATGAATCCGCCGTCCGGCTGCGTGTTCCGTACCCGCTGCCCAGTGGCGGGTCCCGAGTGTGCCAAGACCCGGCCCCAGCTGGAGGGCAATTTCGACCACGCCGTCTCCTGCCTCAAGGCCGATCCGCTCTGAGTGTGAGCATCCGATACGGGGCGCCCAGGTGGCGCCCCGATTCATTTTGCATTTGGACAAGATGCATCTTGGTGTTCTCTTTTGCTGCTGTTACTATCCGCTTCAACAAGGGGAGTAACTTCTCGCTGGTTTGTCGTCATTACGGTGCACCCATTTCCTGCAGTGCACCCGGCAGCCGGGCAGTTGATGCAAATCAGCTGTAAGTGAGACCTTGCCGAGAGGCAAGGTGTATCTGCTCCAAACGCAAACCCACGCCTCTCGGTCGTGGGTTTTGTCGTTTTTGGGAGAGATGAACATGGGTGAATGGTGGATGTGGACCGGTTTCTTCAGCATAGTGCTGGTCCTGTTATGGATAGATATACGTTTTGTTGGTGGTGGCAAGGCGCACAAGGTATCCCTCAAAGAGGCGGGCATCTGGTCTCTGGTCTGGGTCAGCGTGGCGCTGCTCTTCAACCTGGCAATCTGGCTCTGGCTGGATCACAGCGCAGGCCGCGAAATTGCCAACCAGAAGGGACTGGCGTTTCTCACCGGCTACCTCCTCGAGAAGGCGCTGGCGGTGGACAACGTCTTCGTCTGGCTGATGCTGTTCGGTTACTTCGCCATCCCGGCCGAGTTGCAGCGCCGTGTGCTGCTCTACGGGGTTTTGGGTGCCATCGTCATGCGGGCAGGCATGGTGTTCGCGGGCAGCTGGCTCATCGAGGAGTTTCACTGGATCTTGTATCTGTTCGGGGTTTTCTTGCTGCTGACCGGGGTCAAGATGCTGTGGGCAGCCGACAAGGAGCCTGACTTGGCCAACAACCCGCTGCTGGGCTGGATGCGCCGTCGCTTCAAGGTGACCGAGACCCTGGAAGGGGAGAAGTTCTTCGTCTGGCGTGACGGTGTGCGGTATGCGACGCCGCTGCTGCTCATTCTGGTGCTGGTGGAGGTGAGCGATCTCATCTTCGCGGTGGACAGTATCCCGGCCATCTTCGCGGTGACCACGGATCCCTTCATCGTGCTGACCTCCAACATCTTCGCCATCATGGGCCTGCGCGCCATGTACTTCCTGCTGGCCGGTGTGGCCGAGCGTTTCGCCCTGCTGAAATACGGTCTGGCGCTGATCCTGATGTTTATCGGGGTCAAGATGCTGCTGCTGGATATCTTCAAGATACCGACCGGCATTGCCCTTGGGGTCGTGAGCTTGATCCTGCTGATCTCCATGGGGCTGAGCCTCTGGACTACTCGCAGCCAGCCGTCGGTCAACGCAGAACGGTGAATGTGAAGAGGGCTCCCGCGGGAGCCCTCTTTGCTGGTGAGATTGTCATGTCTTAGCGTTTGATCTTCTTGGGGTTGGTGTAGCCCCAGATGGTGTACATGTCCGCCAGCAGGGCACCGTTGTACTCCTCGAGATCGGCCTGTTTCACTTCGGCCTCACCCTGACGGCCAAACAGCACCACTTCATCACCGGGTTTCACCCCTTTGAGGTCGGTCACGTCCACCATGATGGTGTTCATGGAGGTCTTGCCCACCACAGGTACCTTCTGACCCTGGATCAGTACATAGGCCTTGTTGCTCAGCGCACGGCGATAGCCGTCGGAGTAACCGAGCGGCAGGTTGGCGAGCAGGGAGTCACGCTTGAGGGTAAAGGTGCGGTCATAGCCGACGGAGTTGCCTGCCGGATAGTGGTTAACCGACGCCACCTGGGTCTTGAATGCCATCACCCGTTTGTATTCGGTGTAGGAGGGGATGGAGTCGCCGTAGAGCAGGCCGCCCGGGCGCACCATGTCAAAGTAGGCGTCCGGCACTTCCAGGGTGGCGAAGGAGTTGGCCGCGTGGATGGTGAGCTTGCTGCGATCCAGCTTGCCCGCCTCGATCAGCCACTGGGAGTCCAGCTTGAACTGGGCCAGCCCCAGCTTGACGTCCTCTTTCTCCTCCACCGGGAAGTGGGTCATGATGCCGACCGGGGTGATCCCCTTGAGTTTGAGCATGGCCAGCGCATCTTGCTTGGAATCGGCCAGACGCAGGTCTATGCCGTTGCGGCTCATGCCGGCGGAGTTGAGGCCAATATGCACCGGGATCCGGGTATTGTGGCGCAGGGCGATGTCGGAGATCCCCTGAGCACTCACCAGGCTGCCAACCAGCTCTTCCAGCTTGTAGGGCAGGGCCTGTTCCACTTCGACAGGAGTGGCGGCGCGCACCCGCATCAGGCGACCGGTAAAGCCTTTCTCGCGAGCGACGCGGGCCTCTTCGTTGCTGGCGATGCCGATACAGGGGATCTCGGCCTTGATGACGGAGGGAACCAGCAGATCGATGCCGTGACCGTAGGCATCCGCCTTCATGATGGCGCAGATCTGCGGGCCCTTGTCTCCGAGGCGGGTCTTGAGAGTCTGCAGGTTCTGTTCAAACGCGGTCAGGTCTACTTCCAGCCAGGCGTTGCTGGCGGTTTGTACTTCGCCGTTGCGATGATCGCTCTCCTGCGGCAGATAGGGGGCTGCGACGGCTTGACCGGCCAGCAGGCCCAGGATCAAGGTGGCCAGCAGTGTCTTCTTGTGCATGGGGTGATTCCTTTTTTATTGTTGGCGTTGAGGTGCATGACGACCTTATGACGGTCTTTGTCATGCAGATGGGATAGAGTGTAGCCAAGGCATTGTTATTGTTATGAACTTTGTCAATTTCCTGCGGCATTATTCCCGTGGGAAGTGTATCGCAAGGTGTCGATTGTGGCACGTCTCATGGGAGCCAGTAGATGAGAGATCTGGAGTGTCGTGTACCGCCTGTCCTGTTGTTTGGCATAGTGGGGCTGGCCATGGTGTTGGGGGGCGGTAGCGGGGAGGGGTGGTCAGAGCTGGCCCTGTTGCTGACGGTGGTCGGCTGTGTGTTCGGTTTTGGCGGCGTGCTGCGCTTTCGCCAGCATGGTACCACCGTCAGTCCAACCCGGCCGGCGCAGGCCAGCGTGCTGGTGACCGCAGGGCTTTATCGGCTCAGCCGCAATCCCATGTACCTGGGGCTGCTCTGCTGGACAATGGCGCTGGCCTGCTATCTGGGTGGTATGGGGGTCTGGATCGGGCCCCTGGTGCTGTGGGGCTGGCTCAACCGTTTTCAAATCGTGCCGGAAGAGCGGGCTCTGCAGGCTCGCTTCGGTGAAGCATATGCAGAGTATTGCCGGCGGGTTCGTCGCTGGTGTTGAGCCGCGCGACACACTGAAAAACGCAGATAAAAAAACGGCCCGCATCAGCGGGCCGTTCTGCTTTCGGGGGGGAGCGGAGGATCACGCCTTGGCGGTATCGACCTCACCCAGAGGTTCGGTTTCCCCCAGGCTGTCTTCGGTCTTGGCCACCACGCTGGCGGCGATGGCATTGCCCAGCACGTTGGTGGCGGAGCGGCCCATGTCGAGGAAATGGTCGATCCCCAGCAGCAGCAGAATGCCTGCCTCCGGGATGTGGAACTGGTTGAGAGTGGCCGCGATGACCACCAGAGAGGCGCGTGGCACACCGGCCATTCCCTTGGAGGTGACCATCAACAGCAGCAGCATGGTGATCTGCTGAGCCAGGGAGAGCTCTATGCCATAGGCCTGGGCGATGAACATGACCGCGAAGGTGCAGTACATCATGGAGCCGTCCAGGTTGAAGGAGTAGCCCATGGGCAGCACGAAGCTGGCGATGCGCTTGTCACAACCAAACTTCTCCAATCGATCCAGGGTTTTGGGGTAGGCAGCTTCGGAGCTGGCGGTGGAGAAGGCGAGCAGTATGGGTTCGCGGATCATGGCCAGCAGGGTCAGGATGCGGCGGCGGATAAACAGACTGCCCATGGCAATCAGCAGCAGCCAGAGGCAACCCAGCGCCAGATAGAATTGCGCCATGAAGGTGCCGTAGGTGGCCAGAATGCTCAGACCTTCCTTGGCGACCATGGCTGCGATGGCACCAAATACCGCGAACGGCGCAAAATTCATCACGTAGCCGGTTACTTTCAGCATTATCTCGGCGCCGCTGGCCATCAGCTTGACCACCGGCTTGGCGGTATCGCCCAAGGCGGCGGAGGCCAGTCCAAAGAAGAGGGAGAACACTACTATCTGCAGGATCTCGTTGGTGGCCATGGCCTCTACCACGCTTTTCGGTATGGCGTGGGTTACAAAGTCCTTGAGGGAGATGGCGGTGACGACCACACCTGAGCTGGCGGTATCATCCGGCAAGGAGAGAGAGAGGCCCACGCCCGGTTGCAGCAGAGTAACCATCACCAGTCCCAGTGTCAGGGAGAGCAGGGAGGCCAGCATGAACCAGCCAAGGGTCTTGGCGCCGATGCGACCGACGGTGCGGGTGTCGCCCATCTTGGCGATGCCGACCACTAGCGTGGTGAAGACAAGGGGGGCGATGATCATCTTGATCAGACGCAAAAAAATGTCGGTCAGTATGGTGATATCGTCGGCAAAGCCTGCGGCCTGCTCCGGGGCGAACACGCGATAGCCTTGACCAGTGAGGATGCCACATAACATCGAAATGATGATGGCAGCCGTCAATTTATTCATTTTCATGAGGTGGTCCCAGTTTTGATAAGTGCAAAGCGTTTTGAGTGGCAGGGGTGCCACTTCAGTCCGTTTTTGTGATCCGGGCCGTAGATTCCTGACAGCCGGTGTGCTTGCAGCATGCCTAATTCGGGGGGGTAAATCCAGCGTCTTGTATCAGTGTTTTATGCTGTCGTTAGTTGTATGTGATATGGATCTTGCATTTTATCGATATTAATCGCCGTTTATTTTGATGTTAACAAGATATTTGGCTTCCATGCACTGTTCGTGTAAGGGCTGATGCAGCAGGGTGAAAATCAGCAGGGCCGAGGTGGTGTGTTGCACCTGCATCTGTGCCAGGAAGAGGTCAGGTTCTTCTTCATCAAAGCCGAACACGGGGCGCGAGGGGGTGACCCTGACCGCATCCCGCTGCAGCGTCAGTTCGTTCACCTCAATCCACTCATAGCCCCGGCTTTGCGCCATCTCGCCCGCGCGCTTGAGCACATACTTGCGAGCCGTTTCCCGATCGATCAGATCGTTGCCGACAAACTCCAGCTGCCACTTGTCGGGGCCAAGTTGTGTCTGGGAAAAGCCGGTCTGGCCGTTCCAGAATGACTTTTCGCTGTGATAGGAGGTGGCACAGCCGCCCAGTAGGGTGCCGAACAGGCTGACGACAAGCAGCAGAACATGCAGGGGTGAGCAAAAGGAGAGGAGGAGCGGACGTTGCATCTCGATGGTCGGTTGGCGAAACACCTTGTCACTACAGCACAAACTGATCAGTGAGACAATCGTCGCTCAGGTCATCAATGGGCACTGCCAGAGACGCGGCACAAAAGAAAAGGCCTTGTCGTTTGACAAGGCCTTTACCGGGGAATTTGGTCGGTGTGAGAGGATTCGAACCTCCGACCCTCTACACCCCATGCAGATGCGCTACCTGGCTGCGCTACACACCGACGGAGTCAGCTCGGCTGACGGGGACTGAGTTTATGGAGATGCTCCGACCCTGTCAACAGGGGAAATCCCGCTCTGAGACTGTTTGCCTGCTTTGCGAGCAATTGGCGCTCAAAGTGCCGCCACAGTGGTTGAATTCGGCCATCGAGAGCTCATTTCAGGGGGCGTTGTGACGCATTTTTCAAGGCACCATAAAAACGGCCGCCCTGGGGCGGCCGTTTGCATCAGTGGTGATCTGATCAGCGGTTGAAGGTCAATCGCTTGCCCAGCACCTGATCGGTTACCTGACCGTTTTGCCAGGCGATCTGGCCATTCACCAGAGTCATCTCCACCGTGCTGTGGAAGCGGTAACCGTTGAAGGGTGACCAGCCACACAGGTAGAGCAGGTTGCTGTCGTTGACCACATAGGGCTTGCCCAGATCCAGCAGCACCAGGTCTGCGAAGTAGCCCTCACGAATGTAGCCGCGATCCTGCACCTGGAAGCGCTCGGCTACCGCGTGGGATGTCTTCTTGACGATAGTCTCCAGTGAAAACACGCCGTTGTGGTAGAGCTCCAGCAGGGCCAGCATGGAGTGCTGCACCAGAGGGATGCCGGACGGCGCCTTGAAGTAGCTGTTCTGCTTCTCCTCCCAGGTGTGGGGGGCATGGTCGGTGGCAATGATGTCCAGCACGTCGTTCCGTACCGCATCCAGCAGGGCGTGCTGGTCGGCGGCTGTCTTCACCGCCGGGTTGCACTTGATCTGGCTGCCCAGGGTGTCGTAATCCGCCTCGTTGAAGAAGAGATGGTGGACGCATACCTCGGCGGTGATGTTCTTGTCTTTGAGTTCGCTCAAGTCGTGGCTGGCGGTAAAGAGCGACAGCTCCTTGGCGGAGGTCAAATGCAGCACGTGCAGCTTGGCACCGTACTTTTTCGCCAGACCCACCGCCATGCTGGAGGACTTGTAACAGGCCTCGTCATTGCGAATGCGGCCGTGTTCGCGCATCGGCACATCTTCGCCCCACTTGGCGCGGGCCTCGTCTTCCAGCACCTTGATGGAGGGGGTGTCCTCGCAGTGGGTGACTATCATCACAGGGCTCTCGCGGAAAATCGCCGCCAGTGTCTCCTGATTGTCCACCAGCATGTTGCCGGTGGACGACCCCATGAACACCTTGACACCGCAGGACTGCTTGGGATCGAGGCGCTTGATCTCGTCGAGGTTGTCGTTGGTGGCACCGAGATAGAAGCTGTAGTTGGCGGCGGAGGAGTTGGCGGCTATCTGGTATTTGGCTTCGAGGGCGTCGAGGGTGGTGGTCTGGGGATTGACGTTGGGCATTTCCATGAAGCTGGTGGTGCCACCTGCCACGGCGGCCCGGGATTCACTGGCGATGGTCCCCTTGTGGGTCAGGCCAGGTTCCCGGAAATGGACTTGATCATCGATCATGCCGGGGATGAGGTGGCGGCCTGCCGCATCGATCACAACGGCATCGGGCGCCTCGATATGGGGGGCGATCCGGGCGATCCGTTCCCCTTCAATCAATACATCAGAGGCGTAGATGCGGCCTTCGTTGACCAGGGTGGCATTCTTGATAAGCAATTTGTTCATGGGGGAGTCCAGTTCCTTTGTCAGTGATCGCGGGTCATAATATCGCAAACTGTACTTTCTCTGTAGCAAGGTCTGACTGATGAAGTTATTTGTAAGAGATTTGACCGTGATCGACTCCAGCTACCTGTGCGAACGCCGCGGCATGGTGGGGGAGAGCTGGCTGGTGGACGTCGAGATGAGCGGCGAGCTCAACGAGATGAGCATGTTGCTGGACTTTGGTCGGGTGAAAAAGCTGATCAAGTCGATCATCGACGAAGAGGTGGATCACAAGCTGCTGGTGCCGGCCGAGTGCGCCCTGATCCATGTAGCGCATCTGGAAGGAGAGGAGAGCACGGTCGATCTGCTGCGCCCCCAGGGGTCCATTCATCTGCGCTGTCCGACGCAGGGCTTTGCCTTCATACCGGCGCCCCAGATCGATAAAGAGTCCGTCACCCGCTACCTGCTGGCGGTGCTGGCCCAGCGTCTGCCCGGCAACATCCGGGATCTGTCGGTGACCCTGCGTCAGGAGCAGATCGACGGTGCCTTCTATCACTACAGCCACGGTCTCAAGAAGCACGATGGCAACTGCCAGCGGATCGCCCACGGCCACCGTTCTCCCATCGAAATCCATGTGGATGGGATGCGTGACGGTGAGCTCGAGCTGAACTGGGCCGAGCGCTGGGCCGATATCTACCTTGGCACCGATGAAGACAAGGTGGACGTGAGCGAACTGAACTTGAGCGATATCGCCCTGGCCCAACTGGGTGAGCAGCACCTGGGATTCAAGTATGTGGCCCCTCAGGGGCTGTTTCAGCTCGCCATGCCGGCGGCCGAGGTGGAGATGATCGACACCGACACCACCATAGAGCTGCTGGCGTGCTACATAGCCCGTGAAGTGAAAAAAGCGGTGGGTGACAAGTTTGTGAAGGTCGTGGCCTATGAAGGGGTCGGCAAGGGCGCCATCGCCTACGCCTGATCCCAGCGCACTGCCACCAGATAAACAAGGCCCCGCCAACCGCGGGGCCTTGTTGCTTCAGCGAGAGAGATTCAGGCGATGAGCTTGAAGCGCTTGACCAGATTCTCCTGCTGCTCGGCCAGGGCGTCCAGCTGCTGGCTGGTCTCGGCGACCCGTTCAATGCCCTGATAGTTGAGGTCCGAAATATCCGAGATGCGGTTGAGGTTGGTGGCGATGTCGGCACTGGTCGCCTGCTGCTGCTCGGCGGCGGAGGCGATCTGGCTCGACATGTCGCTGATGAGCACCACTATCCCCTGCACCTCCTCCATGGCGGTATTGGCGTGGGAGCTCTGATCCACGCAGCTGTCCATCTCGCGGGAGCACTCCTGCATCACTGTCACCGCCTTGGCGACCCCCTGCTGCAGGTTCTCGATCATGGTCTGGATCTCGCTGGTGGACTGGGCGGTGCGCCCCGCCAGACTGCGCACTTCGTCGGCCACCACGGCAAAGCCGCGGCCCTGCTCGCCGGCACGGGCGGCCTCGATGGCGGCATTGAGGGCCAGCAGGTTGGTCTGCTCGGCGATACCGCGAATGACGTCGAGGATATTGCCAATCTGGCCACTCATGGCGCTGACATCGCCAATCACCTTGCCGGTCTGTTGCAACTTGCCTGCCAGCTGATGGGTGGTGGTGATGTTGCCCGCCATCACCTTGCGGCCGGTCTCGGAGGCTTTCTCCACGTCCTGTACCCGCTCCAGGGTCTGGTTGGCGGCCTGGGCCACTTCCCGCACCGAGGCTTCCATCTGGGTCATGGCGGCGGCGACCGAGGCGGTCTCCTGGCGCTGTGTTTCCAGATCCGCCCGCACCGATTCCGTGGTGTGGCGGTTGTCGTGGGCGGCGCTATTGAGCTGGGTAGAGGCCTGGGAGAGCTGGGTGAGCACATCCCCCATCTGCTGGATCAGCAGGTTGACCTGGCTGCCGAGCTGGCCGAACTCATTTTGGCTCTTGAAACCGACGCGCTGTGTCATGTCTCCCTGGGTCACTTCGGTCAGCACCCGCAGCAGCTCCTTGAGGGGGCGGCGTATGGCTTTGCCCAGGGTGTAGGCCACCAGGATGGCGATGAAAATGGCGATGGCGATGCTGATCCCCTGGGTCAGGGTGCTCTGGGCCTGCACCTTGCTGGAGGCGCGAATGCTGTTGTTCATCAGCTGCTGGCTCTGATCGGTGATCCCTTCCAGTTTGCTCTGTATGCTGACGATGAGCTTGCTGGCCTGCTTGCTCTCCTCGCGCATCCGCTCCTGCTGCTTCATCAACGCCAGGTATTGGGCAAGCACGCCTTCACTGGCCGTGGTGTCGCGCACAAACCCATGGACGTAGTGCCCCATGTTGTTGTCGAAATCCTTGAGCTCCCCCTGCAGATCCTTGATGGTGCTGTTGAAGCCCTCTATCTGCATCTTGTTGCGCTTGAGCGCCGCCTCTATGGGGGCGGGGATACTCTGGTTGAGCGCATCCATGGTGGAGAGCTCGATGGCGGAGAGCTCGGTGGTCAACGTCTCGGACAGCATCTTGATGAAGCTGTCGTCTATGGTGATCATCATGTCGCCGAGGTTTTTCTTGAACTGGGGCAGACTGACCTGAAACTGCCCTTTGGCCTGGTTCACCTTGTGCAGACGGGTGAGCAGGGCCTGGTGTTCGGTGGGTAGCGTCCCGGTCAGCTGCAGATAGTCGCTGACCAGCTTGGTCAGTGTCGCCATGTCACCCTGCAGTTGCGGGTGCGCCGCGGCCTGCTGGCTGAGGGTGGCGAGTGTCTTGTCGACCTGGGCCTTGGCCTGTTGCAGCTCGGCCACTTCGGCCGGGATCTGCTTGGGATCCTGCTCGGTCAACACGTCTGTGAGCCACTTGTTGGCGCTGAGCAGGCTGATCTGGGTCTGGCTGCTGGCGATCACCAGCGGCATGGATTGCCGGGTAACCTGATCCAGCGCCTGATTGAGCTCGCTCTGGCTGCGAAAGGTGAGTACCGAGGTCGCCGCCATCACGGCCACCAGAATGGCAAAGCCTAAATAGACTCTCTGCAAGATGGAGAGGTCTGACATTGTTTGTTTCATTATTGTCCCGCTGTATATGCAAAAGTCCCTTGCCTGAATACCCCGTCCATTTGATACCCTGCTATCACCCTGGGCGAGCGACGTCGGCAGACGTCCTCCGGCTATCGGTATTTTTAACAATAACTGAAGAGAATGGGACAACGGCTGTGTCAAATATCGGCTTGTGTCACACTTGACCGGCCCTGACGGCAACTTTGGGAGCCGCTTGAGGTGGGTTTAGAATTTTCTTTTTCATATAAAGGAGTTATCCATGGCGCAAGAAACCATTTTCAGCAAAATCATCCGTAAAGAGATCCCCGCCGACATCCTTTATCAAGACGATCTGGTGACCGCATTCCGGGACATTCAACCCAAGGCCAAGACCCATATCCTGATAGTGCCGAACGTGCTGATCCCCACCGTCAACGATGTAGAGCCCGAGCATGAGCTGGCCCTTGGCCGCATGTTCACGGTGGCACGCAAGCTGGCCACCGACGCTGGTATCGCCGAGGATGGCTATCGCCTCATCATGAACTGCAACCGCCACGGCGGGCAGGAGGTCTACCACATCCATATGCATCTGGTGGGGGGTCAATCCCTGGGGCCGCTGCTCTGCCTGTGATGGGTCCGTTTCCCCGTCTGGCCGGTCTGTTGCTGGCCAGCACCCTGCTGGGGGGCTGCGCCTCCCAGTGGCAGGATATGTTCGTCTCCTATTCCGATCAGATGGTGCCCCTGCGCAACCAGCTGCTGCTGGGACATGCCGCCGAGGCCTTGCCCGAGGTGCGTGAATCCACCCTGGGTGATGACACCTATGTGCTGGACCGGCTGGAGCAGGGGCGCATCGCCTGGCTGGCCGGGCAGGATGCGGGCAGCAAGCAGGCCTTTGCCGCCGCCGACAGCCGCCTCGAGTGGGAAGACAATCAGGCCGAGTATCGGCTGAGCCAGGGCCTGAGTCAGGCGGGCAGCCTGCTTACCAACGATCAGAGCATGGCCTACCTGACGCCGGATTATGAGCGCACCATGCTGCATCACTATCTGGCGCTGAATTACCTGCAACGGGGGGATGCCGACGGCGCGCTGGTGGAGGTACGCCGTGCCAACCAGGTACAGGAGCGGGCCCTCAAGGCGCGAGCGGGGGAGGTAAGCAAGGCCCGGGAAAAAGGCGCCGAAGCCAGCACAGAGCGCAATATGCGCCAGCTCATGTCGCGCGGTGCACCGGATCTGGATCGGCTGATCGGCAAGGTGAAAAACGGTTTTCAGAACGCCTACACCTTCTATTTTTCCGGCGTGCTCTATGAGGCGGCTGGCGATCTCAACGACGCCTGGGTCGATTATCAGCGCGGCTACCAGATAGCGCCGGACAACCAGAGCCTGCAGGACGCCTTGCTGCGCCTGGCGCGGCTGCGTGGCTCGCCGGATGAGCTGAAAGAGACCGAGAAAAAGCTGGGTCGCAAGGCGCCGCCTTTAACCAAAAATCAGGGGCAGCTTGTGGTGCTGTTTGAAGATGGGCTGATCCCGGCGCGGCGGGAGCTGTTCCTGCCGCTGCCCATCTCCACCTCCAGCGGCGATTTTCGTACCTTTACCGTGGCTGTCCCCTATTACGACAATAGAGCCAGCCAGACCGGTCCCCTTGTGGTCTCGGTAGGCAAGCGAATGGAGCAGACCAGCGAGCTGGTGCGACTGGAAGCGCTGGCCGCCAAGGATCTGCAGGAGCGATTGCCGGGCATGCTGACCCGTCAGGCGCTGCGGCTGGTGGCCAAGGAGCAGTTGAGGCGCACCGCCGCCAAAGAGGGAGGCGATGTGGGCAATATTCTGGTGGGCATTTTCAACACCCTCTCCGAGCGGGCCGATACCCGCAGCTGGCTGACGCTGCCAGCCCAGGCATCCAGCTGGCAGGGCATGCTGCCGGCCGGTGACGTGCAACTCACGCTGGGGGCAGGGAGTGCCATGCGCCAGTTGCCGCTCACCATACATGGCGGACGCACCACCCTGGTGTGGGTGCAACGGCTCGGCGCCGGCCTGACTACCCGGGTGATGCCGCTCTAGGCACCCACTCAAACGACAATGACACCCATGACTGATCGGTTGGGCCCCTGTGGCCGCCGGCTAAGGAGATCAAGATGAAAGCATACGGGTTGGCCCTGGGGTTGGTTATGCTGCTGGCAGGCTGCGCCACCAATACGTCCGGCGTGGCGCTCTATGGCGCAGCGGGTGCGGCGCCTGTGCAGGAGCAGCATCAGAACGTCAATGTGACCCTGACCGAGCTGAGCCGGCGCCAGCAAAACGGCCTGCTGCAGGTCAATGTGGCCGCTGCCAGTGCCCAGCGTGGCGATAACAAGCTGCAATATATGTTCTATTGGTATGATGAGGCGGGGCAGGAAGTGGCCAGTGATGGTCGCGGCTGGACGCCCATCAAGCTCCACGGCTATCAGAGCCGCACCCTGTCTGCCCTGGCGCCGAGCCCGGCCGCTCAGGGATACCGGATTTATGTACGCGAAGTGATTGAGGAATCCAACTGATGAAAATGAATCATGCCCTGCTGATATTGAGCGGCGCCCTGCTGCTCGGCGGTTGTTCCAGTACCACCGTCAGCTATGGCGATCCCACCGAAACCGAGACGGTGACCGTGGATTACGGCTCATCGGATCTGCAGGCCATTGCCGACAAGATGGCGGATTCCATGCTCGCTTCACCGGCGACCAGCGAGATCACAGCAGGTGGTCGTCCCGTTATGTTCATGGACTCCATCCGCAACAAGACCTCGGAGCACATCGATACCGAAGCCATCACGGATACCATCCGCACCAAGTTGCTGCGCGTTGGCAAGTTCCGCTTCGTCGACATGAGCAAGGTGGCCGCGGTCAAGCAGCAGCTCGAATACCAGCAGAGCAGCGGCATGGTGGATCCTGCCTCCATGGTGCGTCTGGGCAAGCAGACCGGTGCCCGCTACATGGTCTATGGCAACCTCAGCAGCATCGTCAAGGACAACGGCAAGGTGAAGGACGTCTACTACCAGATGACCATGAACCTGATGGATCTGCAAAACGGCGAACTGCTGTGGGCCGACCAGAAAGAGATCCGCAAACAGGCGAAGAAGTCTACTTTTGGCTGGTGATCTGGCAGAGCTCGAGCTGCTGGCCAGCCTGCCCGTCCCCTGGTGCTCGGGACGGCTGGAATCTCTGGCCAGTGGCCTGACCAACTGCAACTATCGACTGCGCCTCCCCTCGGGGCGCAGTCATTTTTTGCGGCTTGGTCACCCCGACCCCTATCGGCTCGGCATCGACAGAGCCACAGAGTGGCAGCTCTATCAGGGCGCCATGGCACAAGGGCTGGCGCTGCCCTGCCACCACAGCGATCCTGCCAGCGGTTTGATGTTGCTGGACTGGTGCGACGAACCAAACTGGGCCGAGGCGCCACCGCCCCTGGCCGAGCAGCCCGGCCTGCTGGCTGAGGTGCTGGTGCGACTGCACCGGCTGCCTGTGCCCGCCGTCGTGATGGCGGTGCGGGCTCATGCCGCCGGTTATCGCGGCCGTCTGGCCCGGATCCCTGAGTGGTTGCCTGCGCTGGAGCGTGCGCTGCTTGCCAGCCGCGAGCCTGACGACTGCTGGCTCCCTTGCCATCACGATCTTAATCCGGCTAATTTGTTGGGGTCGCGCCCCTGGGTCATCGACTGGGAGTATGGCGCCGCCGGTCACCCCGGTTTCGAGGTCGCCAGCATACAGCGCACCCACGGCTGGGATGACGAGCGGCGAGCGGCACTGGAACAGCGCTATCTTGAGCGGGCAGGGAGGACGCTGGGAGCCAAGGGCTTTCAGAGTCAGGCCTTCCTGCCCTGGGTCGATTACATTGGCCTGCTGTGGGCCCTGCTGATGGCCGAGCAACAAGCCGAGCCTGATTATCAGGCCCTGATCGACATGAATCGTCAACGTTTGGAGTAGTGCATGATGACCACCTTTTCCTGGCGTCAGCCCCGCAGCTGGAGTCTGTTGTTGCTCTGCCTGCTGCTGGTGGGCTGTTCCACCCGCGTTGTCTATTACTGGCTGGACGTGGCCATCGTCTGGCAGCTGGATGACTACTTCTCGCTGGATCGTGGCCAGAAGCGCTTGCTGGATCATGAGGTCAAAGGGCTGATGGCCTGGCACCGTCAGCACGAGGTGCCCCGTTATGCAGATGATCTCGATGCCCTGGCCAAGGCGGTCGCGAGCCCCATGAGCCCGGCGCAGGTTTCCCGCCATCTGGATGCGGCCCAGCAGAGCTTGACCCGCACCCTGGAGAACACGGTTCCCCGTGCTGTTCGGCTTGCCCGCACCCTGACCGAAGATCAGGTGGTCATGTTCATGAAGGACAGGCTCACCCGTCAGGCCGAGCGGGAGCAGGACTTTGCCCGCAAGCCCAAGGCCGAGATGCTCAAGGAGTTCACCGACAAGATGAACGAGCGACTGGTGTTCTGGATTGGCGAAGTGAAACCGGCGCAGGCGCCTTTGGTGGCGCAGTGGGTGGAGTGGCAGTATGAGCTGCAAGCCCCCTGGCTGGAGTTTCAGACCGCCTGGACCAAGGAGCTGGCCCGGCTGATGAAGCAGCGCCAGAGCCCGGACTTCGGTGCCCAGCTTACCGCCCTGTTGCAGCAGGGGGATGGGCTCATGGATGGCCGTTTCACCGGCTACACGGATCAATCCCGCCAGCGTACCGTCAACTGGCTGAGCGCCCTGAGCCAGTCGCTGGATATCTCCCAGCGCACCCATCTTTACTCCCTGCTCAAGGACTATGCCCGGGACTTTAGAAAGATGTCCGAGGGGTAAGCGCAGGGGGGGCATTGCAAGGTCAGCGCGGCGAGGTGATGAGCCTTGCCGCCTTGTCCTTGGCGGGCCTCTGTGGTAGTTTGCCCTTTCTATCATTTGGGAATTAACTTTTTGAGCCTGCTGGACAAAGTGAAACTGGCGCTGATGACACTGCTCATCTCGCTCACTCTGTTGCTCTCTACCGTCTCGGTGGAGGGGCTCGAGGTATCCGCGCATCCGTCTGCCTCCCAGCACACTCAGGTGATGAATGATGCCGGTACAGGCGAGCAGTCAGACAGCTCGCGGGCGCTCCACAGTGCCAGTGACAGCGATGACGGCATCGTCAAGTTTGTCGGATCCCACCAGAATCACCTGTTGCGTCTCGAGCACTCCCTGCGCAGCGATAGTCAGCCCGGCAGCGTTGTCTACGAGCTGATCATGAGCTGGTCGCAGCAGGCGATCCTGTTGCTGCTGTGCGGCCTGCTGTTCTACGCCGTCCTCTACTCCCCCAAAAACAGTTTCCGCGACCGCTTTGCCACCATTCATCGGCACAGGTTGCAACGCCAACACCTGCAATACCGCTTCTCCCAGAGCTATCTCGCCTGATCCCGATGGGGTCCGGTCTTACTGCACAGCCTCATCGCCTCCCGTAAAGCCTGCTCACCGCGCGTGAACAGGCTCACTGTCTCATTTGTATTTTCTTGCGTGCCGTTCACCTTTTTGGTGTGCGTGCCCGCCGCCTTCTCCTGACAGAGGCTTTTGCCATGAGAAAAAAGAGTCGTATCACCCTGAACCGCATGAGCAAGTGGCAGTACGCCCTGCTGCTGCTCATGCTGTTCACTTTCGCGTTTTACTCCCTGCCTACCTTCTTCGGTGAGCAGCCCTCACTTGGCCTGCATGGCCAGACCAGCCTGACAGAAGCGCAGCGCACCCTGCTGGCCGACAACCAGATAGCGCCGGTCAAACAGGTACAACAAAAAGAGCGGGTCGAACTGGTGTTCAGCAGCCAGTCTGAACAGCAAAGGGCCAAGCAGCTGCTGGAGCAGCAAGGCTATGACAGCGCAGCCCTGACCCTGGAGTTCTATTCCAATGCCCCGACCTGGATCAGCCAGCTCGGCGCGGCTCCCATCAAGCTCGGGCTGGACTTGCGTGGCGGCTCCCAGCTGCTGATCGGGGTCGATCTCAGCTTCGTGGTGGACAACCAGACCAGAAACCTGGTGGACATGCTGCGCAGCCAGTTCCGTGAAGCGCGCCTGCGGGGTGCCAACGTGGCCCGGGTGAGCGAGGGTGAGGTGCGGGTCATACTGCCCGAGGTGGCCGATCAGGCTCCCTGGCTCAACATCATCAAGGATTCTGCCGGTACCCGACAGGATCAGTGGACCCTTAATCGCAGCGGCAACGAGCTGCGACTGGTGATGAGCGAGGCCGAGCGCACCCTCTTGGCCAACAACGCCGTGACCCAGAACCTGTCGATCCTCAAGAAACGGATCAACGAGCTTGGCATCGTCGAAGCCTCGGTCCAGCGTCAGGGCCAGGATGGCATTCGCATCGAGCTGCCCGGGGTACACAATCCCAAGCAAGCCAAGGAAGTGATAGGCGCCACGGCGTCACTCGCCTTCTATCAGGCCCAGCCGGAGAGCCGCTTCTTCATGGCGGATCGCAACGGTCAGGCGGTCGGCATGGCGCGCAAGCCGGTACTGACCGGTGAGCACATAGTCGATGCGCGGGCAGGCATGGGGGAGATGGGACAACCCCAGGTGAGCATAGTGCTCGACACCCTGGGTGGCAGCAAGATGAACCAGTTCAGCCGCCAGCATGTGGGCAGCGCCATGGCCACCGTCTTCACCGAATACAAGACCAATGCCCAGGGAAAGCTGCGGGCCCAGAGCGAAGTGATCAACGTCGCCACCATACAGACAGCCCTTGGCAACCAGTTCCGCATCACAGGACTTGCCAGCGTACCCGAAGCCCAGGAGCTGGCCATGCTGCTGCGGGCTGGTGCCCTCACAGCGCCGCTGAAGATCCTGGAGGAGCGCTCAATCGGGCCGACCCTGGGGCTGCAAAATATCGAGGCTGGCTTCACCGCACTGGCGTTCGGCATGGCGGGCATGATGCTGTTCATGATGGCCTGGTATCGCAAGTTTGGTTGGGTTGCCATCACGGCGCTCATCGCCAACCTGCTGATGCAGGTGGGCATGCTGGCCGTGCTGCCGGGGGCTGTACTGACCCTGCCGGGGATCGCCGGTCTGGTGCTCACGGTCGGCATGGCGGTGGATACCCACGTGCTGATCTTTGAGCGGATCAAGGACCGCCTGCGTGAAGGGGGCAGCCTTGCCAATGCCATCGACTTTGGCTATCGCTCGGCGTTTCGCACCATTTTCGATGCCAACATCACCACGCTGATCTGTGCCGTTGTGCTCTACTCCATCGGATCTGGCCCGCTGCAGGGCTTCTCCATCACCCTGATCCTGGGTCTCATCTCCAGCATGGTGACCGGTATCTGGGGTACTCGCGCCATCATCAACCCCTTGTGGGGCAAGAGCAGCGCCAAGCTGCTGAGGGTGTGACCGTGACCCCTGCATTTACTCTGTGCCATAGCGCCGCGCGTTCGAGCCTGCTCCGCGCCTGCGTCACGCGCTTCCGGTTGGGAAGCCCGAGTCAGCTGTTGTCGAGGATAAAATTATGTTGAGAATGATCGTTGCCATGGGCCTGACCCGCTGGCGTTACATTGGATTGTGGATTTCCGTGCTGCTGACAGTGGCGAGCATAGCCGTGCTGGCCATCAACGGTCTGGAGCTCGGGCTCGATTTCACCGGCGGTATCTTGCTGGAGTTTCGTATCCAGACATTGAAAGAGGCCCATGAACTCAATGCCCTGCTGAGCGCGCCGCTGGCAGGGGCCATCGAACTCAATGGCGCCGGCATTCCGGGAGAGTGGCTCATCAAGCTGCCGCCCCACGAGCTGCCCTGGCCGGCCGAGGAGCTGGCGATCATGCTGGGTCAACAGCTCAACTTGCCGGTGGAGCTGCTGCGCACCACCATAGTCGGCCCCCAGGTGGGCGCCGAGCTGTTCCAGCAGGGGATGCTGGCGGTGCTGGTGGCATCACTGGCCATCTCCGCCTACCTGGCGGTACGGTTCGAGTGGCGCCAGGCCATCGGCATCCTGATCTCTGTGCTGCACGATGGTCTGGTGGCAATAGGGCTGCTGGCGCTGTTCCACATCGAGTTTGACCTCAATGTGATCGCCGGCCTGATGGCGGTGATCGGTTACTCGCTCAACGACAGCATCGTCATCTCGGACCGGCTGCGGGACATCTTGAGCTCACGCACCAAACTCTCCATCTACGAGTGCTCGGACGTGGCGATCAAGGCGACCTTCAGCCGCACCATGATCACCTCGGGGACCACCCTCTTTACCGTGGGCGCCCTGCTGTTGTTCGGGGGGGATGCCTTGTTCGGCTTCGCCTTCACGCTGTTTACCGGCGTCCTGGTGGGTACCATCTCTTCCATCACGGTAGCATCGACCGTCCAGGAGCTGCTGGGACTCACGCCCCAGGCGTACCAGAAAAAAGAGGAAGAGCTGGCAGAAGCGGCATGATCTGACTCGCCAGCCCTTGCAGGCAAAACGGGTTGTTGGGCAATGTGCTCAGGGGGCGCTGACCATTGGCCCGTTTGTGACAGGTGTGAATAACAAGAGGGAGGCATTGTGCTTCCCTCTACTTGTTTATTGGCTGGCGGGTATGACCCAGCGAGCTGGCCTGCTGTTTATCCAGCATTGTGTTCAGGTACAGACATAGGGCATGTGCTGAACGGCACTGCCACCGGCTGGAGGAGTGGCAAAGTCCCGAACAAGCGCAAGTCAAAAAGGCGCGTCTGGCCGGCCAGGGTAGGCAATGAAACGGCCCGTTTCGCAGACCGTTTTTTGTTTATGCATCGTCTACACTGCTAGGGAGTTTCCTTATGGAGTATGCGGTTATGAACATTGCGCGCCGGCTTCAACTGATTGCCTTGCTGGTGATGGTGGCTCTCGTATTTCTCAGTTGGTTCAGTATCAATCGCCTCGCGGCGTCCAACCAGGATTTGAGTTATGTGACGGATAATACAGTGCCAAGCATATCCTTGATCAAGGAGGTGCAGGCCGATTTCTATGAGCTGCATGCGCTGATCCAGACACATGTACTCAATACCGATGATGGCAAGATGCAGCAGATTGAAACGGATATCGCTGACATACGGACAGCGATCAATTCGCTTCTGGAAAAATATAAAGCCGAGATGCTTTCCAATGATGAAGACAGGCGATTGACTGATGATGATCAGCGGATCATTGCCCAATATTATCTGGAGATAGACAAGGTCCTGTTGTTGTCGCGCCAAAACAAAAACACCGAGGCCAGAGATTATCTGGCAAACAACGTCATGACGCTGTTTGGGCAGTTTGCTCAGGCGATAGAGCGCCATGTCAAGTTCAATGTCGATCTGGGGCTGGCGCTCAAGCGGCAGGGAGAAGAGAACTATGACAGCAGCCTGCAAACCCTGCTGTTCATTGCCGGTGGCACCGGCATATTGACCCTGGGGCTTTTTATCTGGTTGTTCAATCAGGTTGCCAACCCACTTCGACTTGCCATGCAGACCCTTTCCCTGATCCAGCGCGACTTGAATTTTACCCTGAGGGCAGACGTGAAGCAGCAGGATGAGATTGGGTTGACGCTCAATGCGGTCAATCGTCTGCTGGATACCTTGCAGCAAACCTTTACTGAGTTTTCGGTGGGCAGTTTGCAAATAAAAAGCACGGCTGAGTCGCTCTCCCAGGCTGCGCAGCACCTTGCCAGTTCCGCGAGCCAGGCAAATGATGCAACCAGTTTGATTGCTGCGGGGGTGGAGGAGATGACGGTGAGCATCACGGATATCTCGCAGCGAACCCAGGAGACCAGCCGTATCACCAACGAGTCGGGCAAGCTTGCCAGTGACGGCGGCGCGACCATAGAGAGAACGGTGCAAGCTATCAACGATATTGCCGACTCCATTCGCCAGGCCTCCCATGAGGTGACGGCCTTGGGAGAGGGCATTTCCCGGATCGGCGGTGTGGTGAACGTCATTCGTGACGTTGCAGGCCAGACCAATCTGCTGGCCCTCAATGCCGCCATTGAAGCTGCCCGTGCGGGTGAGCAAGGTCGAGGATTTGCGGTGGTCGCTGACGAGGTGCGCAAGCTGGCTGAGCGTACGGCTCAGTCAACCCAGGAAATTTCGGCAACGGTAGAGGCAATTCAACAAGAGTCTCAGGCCACAGTGTCCAGAATGAGTCAGGTAGAGGAAAAAGTGGTGCAAGGGGTTGCGATGGCCACTGAAAGCGGGGAGATCATCACCCAGATCCGCCATGCGTCGCACCGGGTCATGGATCAGGTCGGTGAAATCACCAATGCCATCCGCGAACAAAGCTCGGCGGCGGAATCCATCGCCCATCAGGTGGAGCAGATTGCACAGGTGGTCCAGCAGACCAGCAGTACGGCAGAAGAGACCTCGGCCGCAGCGGAAGAGCTCAATGTGACCACAGAGAGCATCCATCAGCAGATCTCCCGTTACCGTATCCAGTGATGGTCAGTGGCCCCTGGTGCCGCCATCATTAAGGTCGTTCCAGGGGGCACGCTGAGTGATATCTGTGGCACCTTGATAACCCTGATATGCGCATAAGAAATCCGAAACCAGTCAAGCCGGTTTCGGATTTTTTCATATCTGGAAGATGGCCAACGGTGCCTGACACAAGGGGCATTGGGAGCTGGCGCAAGACCCGGTTCTGCAGGCCCTGTACCTGACTGATGACCGGTTGGGGATAGATGCCCAGTGTCATCACCATGATGGCGAAGAGCAGTACCACCAGCCCGCCCGAGGTGACGGCCCAGTCGCCCTTGGCATCACGCATCTCGCACATAGAGAGTGATCATGACCCTAGTAGTAGAGCCCCAGGGCGCTGCCGAGCACTCTGGCACCAGAGAACCACCACAGTCGGGCTTCGACCGTCACGCCAATAAGATAGAACTTGCCGATAAAGCCCAAGGTCATGGGAATACCTGAGCGATTCCCTGAGCAGGGATATAACCACAAAAAATGACATGGCTCTGTTTGAATTCACGCCGGTGAATGGTTACACACATCCCAGTTTGAAAATAAAATTTGCTCCCTTGGTGAACTGGATATAAGACTTCTTCTGCACGGGACTCACAAGGAAGATAAAATGAAAAATGGAAGAGCAGGATGGTTAAATATTTTAACCATCATAGGGTCAGTCATGTTCGCTGTTCAAACGGAAGCCGCAGTACCTTACGTCAACTATCATCATACGGTTACGCAGCCGGATGGTTCGACACTTGAGTTGATCCTCAATGGCTCAACTCTTTACGCAGATCAACGTACTAAAGATGGCTATCCGGTTATCTATGACAATACCCTGAAAGGTTACGCTTATGCCAAGCTTTCAGAAAATGAAGAGATGTTTGAGTCGACCGGAATTCTGGTTACCGAATCGAATGGTATTAGCACCAGGTCCATACAGAAGGACACTGATATTCCTCAACATGCCAAGCGTTCTATCGTGCAACGTAACGCCAGGCAATTACAAGTTTTACAATATCAAGCCCAATCACCCAAAATCAGTGGTTTTGCCAATCTATATGCCAATGTAACAGGTAATGTTAGAGGGTTGACCATATTAATTCAGTTTCCTGATGAATCCAGCTCCATTCCACCCAGTGAGGTCATCAACTACACCAACCAAATCGGTTACACAGGCCATGGAAATGCACAATCAATCCGGGACTATTTTCGTGCCGTGTCTGGTAATAAATTGGACTATACCAATACTGTGGTTGGATATTATACGGCCAAGAAATATAAGTCCTACTACACAGACCCCACGATAACCTATGGTGCCAGAGCAAGAGAGTTGATCGTCGAAGCGCTGGATTGGCTTGAATATACCGAAGGCTTCGACTTTTCGACCATCTCGAAAGATAGTAACGGCAATATTCGTGGTTTGAATGTGTTCTATTCTGGCAAGACTGGTGGTGGCTGGGCTCAGGGCCTATGGCCTCATCAAGGTGGCTTGAACCGCTGGTGTGCCGATGGGGTCTGTGCATCCAAATACCAGATCTCCAACATGGATAGCAGTTTATCTATCGGGACCTTCATCCACGAGTCAGGACACCTGTTGTTCGGCTGGCCTGATCTTTACGATTACGATGGCAGTTTAGGAGGATCCGCTGGCTCGCACTGCATTATGGGATATGGCGGTGTAACCGGTAACAGACATAAAAAACCAGTTCCACCCAATGGCTACTTTCGCTCACTGAGTGGCTGGGAAACGATCACTGAGCTCAATCCTGCGGTTAATGGCAATGCACCTTCAGGTCTATTGAGTCACCAGGCTAACAGCAACACACTATACCGCTGGTCCAACCCGAATAAAGCCGGTGAAGCTTTTTATATAGAGACAAGAACTCAGACCGGGCAAAATCAGTATATGCCGGGGCAAGGTCTGATTGTATGGCATGTTGATCCTGATGGCTCCAATAATAATGAGTGGTATCCATATGTTCAGATGGAACATGCGGACGGGAATCGTGACCCAGAGAAAAATATTAATCTTGGTGATGCTTATGATATGTATCATGCTTCTGGGAAAGACACGTTTGGTGATACTCAACCAAATGCGCTGTCCAGTCGAGGAACCAACTCACGCTGGTGGAGTGGTGCTGATTCAGGGTTGGAGCTGACGAATATTAGCGCTGTCTCAAGTCGAATGACATTCGACATCGGTGGTGATGGTAATTCAAATCAAGAAAATTACTCAGGTTATCTGAGTGGGAAGGGCGTTAGGGAAGGTGCGAACAAGTCCCTGATATGAGATCATGTTTGTCATCTGGAGCCATGAAAAAGGGTTCATCATGAGTCATCAGCTCACCTTCGCCGACA